>JAGLDW010000221.1 GCA_023145395.1 Lentisphaeria bacterium
TCGTTGAAGATGTAGACGCCATCCGCGCCCGCATCCCACACGTTCATGGCCCGGGCCCGGTACGAGTCGTCCGAGCGTCGGGCCCGAAACGCCTTTTTCACCCGGCGTATGCGGGATTCGCTGAGGCAGGGATACACCTTGACTCCATACTTGTGTCCCAGTTCCACAAGCTGCGCCCAGTGGTTGAAACGGAAATAGCCGCTGCCGATGAGGCAATCGACAAGCCCTTCCTTCAGCCAGCGTTCGAAGTCAAGTCCCAGGCCCTTGGCGTACTCGACCGAATCGGGCACGCGGATGGCCACCAGGATTGGTTTCCCGCGCCGGATTCCCTCCCGCTCCGTCATCTGCCGAATCCGCCGGACCAGATCGGTCATCATGTCGAGTTCCGCCGTGCTGGCGTGACCGCCTTCCGCCACGCTTTTGAAGTAGCACAAGTGCCGGAAGAAGTCCATCTCCACTCCGTCCACATCGTAGTTTTGGCAGACTTCCTCAAGGAATTTGTAGCAAAGCTCCCGGATTTCGGGACGGGCGTAGTTCACGGATGTCCAGGTGGCGAAAGGCGGCTTCTTGGCATAGGAGCCAACTAGGTACTCGGGGTGCTCTTCCTTCAGTTTTGGGAAGAGACGGTGCCCAGTTCCTGGTTTCCAGCCAGCATCGTGCGTGTCGTTCATGCGCATGGACCAGAAGCATTCCATGCCCTTTGCGTGGCAGAAATTCACCATCACCTCAAGCGGATCGGTTCCCTGGTCGATCAAGTCCTGGGTGATGTTCACTCGGCCGGTGGTTGCCGACGGCACGGTGAGGGTGTGTCCGACCTTGGTGCGATGGGTGAAATTGCTGAACCCCGAACTGATGGTGCAGTAGGAGAGCGTGTCCACCTGCGTGTTCGCCAAGGGTGTCGTCCGCACATCGAGAAGGTTCTGCGGCGTGGCCTTTTTGCCCTTGAGGTCGCTCTCACGGAACGAGCTGGCATCACAGCCGTCATGGTTGAACCAGACCCGTCTCGGTCGCTCCAGCACCTTGCGCCGCAGGGCGCGGATTCTG
>JAGLDW010000222.1 GCA_023145395.1 Lentisphaeria bacterium
CGTGTCCAGTATTCTGTCATTATGGTGCGCTCCATGATGGTGTTCTTCCGCCAAGCAAAGCAACAGTGTAGTTTTTCAATCGGTATCTGCCAGTTCGCCCTGATGACACCAAGCTGTGTCAGCCGATTTGAACAACCAACCGAGGCAAGACTCCCGATACGCGCTTCTTGAGGGATCCCCCTTTCGTCCACAACTTTTCTCCCTTCCTGGACGAACGTCCGGGCATCTCGGACAGGGAGCGGTTCAAGGCGTTGAATTGAGCTGGGCGGAGGCGTATCTTTCCCCTGTAAACCAAACTCTTCGAAAACCCTCCTGCCACTTGGATTCGAACCATGCCCAATGTACCAGTTCCCGAAGGCGACACGGATGTGCTTAGCACCGTGCAGAGCCGTCTCAAGCGACCCTCTCTGTATCGAGTTCTCCTGCACAATGACGACTACACGACCACGGAGTTCGTGGTCATGATCCTGGCCACGATCTTCGACAAGTCCGAGCCCGAGGCAGTGCGGATCATGCTTTCCGTGCACAAGACTGGGAAGGGCCTGGCCGGTGTGTATCCCCATGCCATCGCCGAGACCAAGATTATCGAAGCGCATGAGCTGGCCAAAGAGAACGAGTTTCCGTTCCGCCTGACCATGGAGTCCGAGTGATGAGCGACAATGTGCGTCTAAGCGTTGAATTGCAGGCCACCATGCGGATGGCCCAGGCCATGGCGGCGAATCTGCTGCACGAGTATGTCCTGCCCGAACATCTCTGCCTCGCTCTGCTGAACGACCTCGAGATCGCCGACACCGTCCAGGAATGCGGGGGGGATGTGGCCGAACTCGGGGAGCAGCTCCAGGAGTATCTGCGTGATGAAGTGCCCGCCAGAGACGGGTTGGGAGAGGAGGCGGAGGAGGACTCGCCCCGCCCCACGCTGGCCTATCGCCGCATCATCA
Source organism: Lentisphaeria bacterium (assembly GCA_023145395.1). GTDB lineage: Bacteria > Verrucomicrobiota > Lentisphaeria > Oligosphaerales > Lenti-02 > JAGLDW01. Next base: position 939 of record JAGLDW010000222.1, read on the forward strand.
ACTTCGCCGCGCTCCATGTGCTGAGTTGCGAGAAGGGAACGGTGGACAACTTCGACACGCTCATCGCTCTCTACCGCGAACGCAACAGCCACGCCGTCTATTTTCTGCTCAACCAAGGTGTGACGAGAGCGAAGATCATCGAGTTTGCCTCCCTCGACCGCGCAGGCCATGGGGTCGATGAGGAGAGCGATGGGGACACCGCTCCCGATGGCGACACAGCGCGTCCAGCACGGCGACCCAAGCGAGACCCCCTCGCCGAGTTCACCACAAACCTCACCGCCGCGGCCACGGAAGGCAAGATCGACCCGATCATTGGACGGGGGAAGGAACTGCGGCGCGTCATGCGCACGCTCTGCCGTCGCCGCAAGAACAATCCCCTGCTTGTGGGAGAATCCGGCGTGGGCAAGACAGCCATCGCCGAGGGGCTCGCATTGAGGATCTCGGAGGATGCTGTTCCCCCGTCGCTTCAGGGCGCGCAGGTCTTCGCGCTCGACCTGGGTGGCATGCTGGCCGGAACCAAATTCCGGGGCGAGTTCGAGGACCGGCTCAAGGGCGTGCTCAAGGCGTTGAACGAGCACGAGAACGCGATTCTGTTCATCGACGAGCTGCACACGGCCGTGGGCGCCGGGGCGACCCAGGGAGGCTCCATGGATGCGGCCAACCTGCTCAAACCCGCCCTTCAGTCGGGGGACCTTCGCTGCATGGGCTCCACCACCTACAAGGAGTACAAGAGCCACATTCTCAAGGACCACGCGCTGGCACGGCGCTTCCAGAAGATCGACGTGACCGAGCCCTCCGCCGAGGAGGCCGTGGCAATCCTCAAGGGACTGCGCACTCGCTATGAGGAGCATTTTGGCATTGGCATACCCGATGCGGCGCTGGAGGCGGCCGTGTCGCTGACCTCGCGGTACGTGAATGATCGTTTTCTCCCGGACAAGGCGATCGACGCCATGGACGAGGCAGGCGCGGAGCAGGCGTTGCTGGAGCCGGAGGCGCGCCGGGCGCTCACCGAGGAGGACATCGAGGTGGTGGTGGCCGATATGGCGCAGATTCCTCCCGCCAAGGTCTCGGGCACGGACGAAGAGCGTCTGCGCGACCTCCAGGGCGCTCTGGAGAAGGTTGTGTATGGGCAGAGCGGGGCGGTCCGGAGCGTGACCCACGCCATCAAGCTGTCCCGCGCCGGTCTGCGCGAACCGCACAAGCCCGTCGGCTCCTTCCTGTTCGCCGGCCCAACAGGGGTCGGGAAAACCGAGCTGGCCAAACAGCTCGCCAACTGCCTGGGCATCGAATTTCTGCGCTTCGACATGAGCGAGTACAGCGAGAAACATACCGTGTCCCGCCTCATTGGCGCCCCTCCCGGCTACGTGGGATTTGATCAGGGCGGACTGCTCACGGACGCCATCACCAAGACGCCTCACGCCGTGCTGCTGCTGGACGAGGTCGAGAAGGCCCACGCGGACATTTTCAACATCCTCCTCCAGGTCATGGACCACGGCACGCTCACGGACAACAACGGGCGCAAGGCCGATTTTCAGAACGTGATC
>JAGLDW010000223.1 GCA_023145395.1 Lentisphaeria bacterium
AGGTCGATCCGGTTGAGATTCCCCTCGTTCGCGGCCACCAAGGCGAGCAGCAGCCGTTGTCGTTTAAATAGCATGTTTTCAGTGTATTCGTTTACCGCAAGAAGGGCGAGCGTAATAGTCAGAGATGGGGGGCGGAGGGTGCGATTTTAATTCGTTGAAGGTCAGGCGACAGAGCGGAGGTACGCGAGGATCGCACTGATGCGGATAGCGTTCTTGTGCCGCCAGTGCATACCCGCCTGCTTGCACCGTCTGACGACCAAGATTCTGGCGGCGGCCTCGACATGTCCGGAAGCGATGAAGTAGCCGTTTCTTCGCAGCCATCCGTAGTTCATGTTTTGCTTTCGTTTTCGGAGGTAATCCAGTTCTTTGTCGGCGGTTGTGGAGACGGCCAGCGAGGCGGCATATCGGGTTTCGAGGCGTTTGATGACGGCGGTGGCACCGATTCGGAAAAGAAGGCCCTTCAGAAAGCGGTATTCCCTTCGCACAGCCTCATCGTCGAGGCCGAGATTCTCGCAACACGTGTGCAGGTGGCCGCAGGCGTGGATGAAGTCATTGGTGAAGACGGCGTCACGGAACGCATCACGCAGTGCTTTTTCGAGGGCATCCTCTCCATCCGCGACGCATTGCATACGCGCCGCCGTTCCGTACCCCCTCGCCACGCCGAGTTTTCTGACAAGTCCCGTGACTTCGGCGATATCCGCTCCGGAGACGGCGTAGGAAAGGATTTCCCGACAGGCGACGGGCGGCCGTGCTTGTCGAGCCGGTCATATTCGCCGAATACGGCCACCCTGATTTGCCGGGTTCCGGCCTCGCCATTCTTGCCCTTACTTCCGGCCGTGTCCTTCTTCGTGCAAGGCGCGCCCGTCCCGTCCAACATACAGAAGAGCGTGTGCGCGATGCCCGTCTCTCCGTCTTTCGGCGCACGCACGGGGTACGACCTTACGTCCGGAAGCGCTTGGTCCTGCATCCGTAAACATTGCTCCCCGTAGGCCAGCGCCAGCGCTCTAACTTTGGAAATGGAGATGTCTATGCCGGTCAGCTGCCGGAGCATGCCGCGCCCTTCTGCGAATGATCCGCACAGGGCGGCGCAGCGTACGACCCGGTCCCGTGCGGCCGCCGTGCTTCTGGCCGTGACGCCGAGAGCTGTGAGAAATGCCACAGCGCCGGCCTTGCGGACGTAGGCGAAGCGGACCGGAATCCAGCCGAAACAGGTCAGGATTTGCCGTGTGCGGTATCCGTTGGCCTGGGCCGTCCGTCGTCCTCCGAGACGCGAAAGCACAGCTGAGAGCAGCGCACGCATATCGCGAACCGCCGCATCCGCGAGTTTGCCGTCCAACTCCTTGAGCGCTGCGAGAAACTTTTCTTCATCAACCGGGCCCGTCTCGACGGCACGCAAAACGGCCTCGATATTGACCAGCGCCGGACGGGGCAGTCGCAGCATCAGACGTTTTTTTTACCGCTGTCGGCCAGCGAGCGCTCCGTCATCAGCACCCGGTATTCCCGTTCCAGCGCTCGGTAGCGCTCACCGGCGCGGGTCAGCCGGACCACGGCCGCCCTGGCATTCCTCGGGATACGCTTACATTTGCGTTTCCCGTCCATGTCGTAGTACTGGAAGGTGTAGTGTTCCGGGGAGATCTGGACGCTGCCGTCCTTGCGTTTGGCCCGGTTGCGATTGGCCAAAACCGTGCCGTGGAGCATCATCCGAATTCCGTCCATCTCCGCTCTGATAGCGTCTGCGCGTGCGTCATCAATACGGGTGTCTGACTGTTTCATGTCGTGTCGTTCTCCTAACGACACGTATTAAACCAAAAAAAACAACCCCGTGCAACCGAAAAAACATCATTTTTTGCGTTTTCCTGCCGCACCTCTTCAACTAAACAAAATCACACCCGGGGGCGGATCGCATTCTCGGCCGGGTTGTTGTCGATGCCTGCCTAGGGATACTCGACGTATCGGGTCAGCCGGTCCCAGTATGTGTCGGCGATCTTCGCCTCTACAAGTC
>JAGLDW010000224.1 GCA_023145395.1 Lentisphaeria bacterium
GGGACCTCCGGGACCGAGGGCGTTTCCCCCACAATTGCCCCGCTTCCGGTCAGCGGTCGGCGAGTGGTGTGAACCCGCGGCTGATCTCGCCAACATAGGTGGCGCGCGGCCGGAAGATCCGGTTGCTCTTCATGTACTCCAGCACGCGCGCCGTCCAGCCGGCAACGCGGGAGACCGCGAAGATCGGGGTGAACATCTCGGAGGGAATGCCCATCGAGGAGTACATTAACCCCGAGTAGAAGTCCACGTTTGGGAAAATCCCCTTGCTGGCGCCAAGATCCGCCACGACGCGAGTCTCAAGCCCGCTGGCAATCTTCAGGAGATTCTTAGCCTCCGCATCCCCACTCTTGTTGACGAGGTAGTCGGCTAGCGGCGCGAGCACGCGTGCCCGGGGGTCGTATGCCTTGTACACGCGGTGTCCGAAACCCATGATCTTGCGCCGGTTCTTGCGGGCGGAGGCATACCAGCCATCGACACGCTTCGGATCGGCGATTTCCCGCAGGGTCTTGAGTACTTCCTCGTTCGCGCCACCGTGCAGGGGGCCATTGAGCGCGGCGATGCCGGAACCGATGGAAAAATAGATGTCGGAGAGTGTCGAGGCCACAACCATGGCGGCGAATGTACTGGCATTCATGCCGTGGTCGGCATGGAGGATCAGGGCGATGTCCATGACCCGCTCGGCCTCTCTGGTGGGGCGTTTTCCGGTCATCATGTAGAGCAGATTCGCGGCGTGCCCAAGTTCCGGGTCGGGCTCGATGGGGAGACTTCCACGCTGGATGCGCGCGATGGCGGCGGTCAGGGTGCTGACTCCCGCGATGAGATGGTAGCAGGATTCCACACCCTTGGCTTGCTGCAGGTCGCGCTTGGCCTTGCGTCGGGCGGGCCGGTTGGCTTTGGGATCACGGAACTCGTAGACAGCCCGCTGCTCTCCCCGGACTTTCTCGTGAGTGTCCACGGAGTCATCGTCCGAGCTGATGACTTTGGTGCGATCGACTTTGGCCTGCATTAGGTCGCGCTCAGTCTGATGTTGGCGCATGAGGTTGGTTCCCATGCGGAGAGCGGCCATCGCGTTCATGTCCTCGAGTGGAAAGCCCATAAGCAGACGCAAGGTCTTGGGGAGGTAGCGGAACTCTGCAAGCTTGCTCTTGAACTCCGAAAGCCGCTCCGCATTGGGAAGATTCCCGTGCAGGAGCAGGTACGCCACCTCTTCGTATGTGGAATGCGCGCAGAGATCAAAGATGTTGTAGCCGCGGTAGACGAGGTTTCCCTGCTTCCCGCTGACGTATCCGATCTTCGTTTCGCAGGCGATCGCCCCCTCCAGACCAGGGCCAACCGTGCACTCGACGGGCCACTCCACAGGCGCGCTGACATAGCTGCTGATCTTGTCTGCGTCGATTTCTTTGCGAGCCTTGTCCGCCGCTTCCAGAACGATGTTGGTGATGTTTTCGAAGGTTTTGGGCATACAGGTCCTTTCCTTTCCGTTTGGCTGCTGGGTCCGGGACGGCAACAGACACGTCCTGTTTTCGCCCATCCTAGGTACTACCATATAATCGCTAGTTTGAAATGCAAGAAAAACAGTGGCTGCGGGGCTGCGCTGAACCACAATCCGCAGGCCGCGCGAACCGTGACTCTCGCGCTTGAGACTAATACCGCGCGACTTGAACGTGTGCACTGCGAATGGCGCAAGGCAAGTAGGTGCGCAATGTTGCGCCGCCGATTATGTTGCGTCCTCCTGCCTGAGTTCCGCGTTTACGCGGCAGCGGCAGTGAGGCTTCAGCGAGCGGATCTTGTGTGCGCTGCCTGGAGCCGCTCGCTAAAGCTTCGCTCCAACTGCCGCGTAAACGCGGAACTACAAACCTGCGCTGCCTGCCAGGGGCAGGACAGCCAAGGGCGATGTTATTGTCTTCCGGGCGTCCTACTTGAGAGCATCGAGAGAAATGCTGGTTGCGGAGCCCTTTCCCCTCTTTGTGTTCTTGCGGATGCGTTTCAGATCTTCGCGGACGTTGCCGCGGAAATTTTGCACGGTGGCATTTTGGACTTGCATGGGCATGCTTGGTGCCGTTTCAGCACCTTGGGCATTGTCGTTGCCACCATCATTGATTTCCCTAAGTATCGCCTCGACCTTTCGCAGATTCTCTGAGGTGTTGTGGACAACGAGTTTTCCGGTGCGGGCGAAATAGCTTATCTTGGCTCCTTGAGGAAAGTGTATGCCCATTTGGGCAAAGAACGCGGTGGCATCGACAAGATAGCCATTGTCGTCGTCGTCGTCATCGTCGTCGTCGTCGTCATCATCATCGTCGCCGCCGCTACTGCGGGTGCGTTGTGTGTCGATCACACCGGCCTGGAGATTGTAGAAACGCGTTTCCATATCATCACAGGCCACTGACTTGTCCGCGATGATAACAGCGTTGGTTTCGATGCGCATCTTGAGTCCGGCACCCATGCAGACAATGCGCAACACCTCCCCGAGAGGGATGTTGTCCATGTTCATGGTGATGGTTTTCTCGGCCACTGCCCTCGCGAAGTTAGAAGCTGAGCCCCCCCCTCCCACACCTCCCGCAAAGGGATCTTCTCCACCTCCGTCTTCGCCAAAGGGGTCTTCTCCTCCGCCGCCTCCACCAAAGGGGTCGTCTCCGCCGCCCCAAGCATCGCCATCCGCGGGAGGCACGTAGGTGTCAGGGCGAGCATCGACGGCAGCCAATTGAAGATAGATATTCACACCAACTCCGTCAGGATCGAGTTCCATGCTGCGGAGCTTGAGTATTTTCACGACCTCTCTGAGCGGAATCTCGTCGAACTCGATGTGGGGAATGATGATCTCCTGGAGTTTCTTGTGGATTCCGTCTGCCATGAAGGCCATCTCGCGGCTTCGACGCTGTGGCGCGGCTCCCGAGCCGAAACGTGTGGTTCCCTGGTGCAGCGCGTAGCAGTTTGGTTCGGTCTGGGCGAGCACGGCCACGCGTCCGTTCATGCCCTTGGCGGAGAATACGCCGCGCAGGTCGCTTTTTCCGCTCACAGCACGTCCCCTCTCGTCGATCGCGAGCATGGTGGCATCGGACAGCGGGCGCCCCGTCGCGCGATTCCGCAGCGTGGCACGCAGTTCTCCTCGCTCAGCAAAATCGGTGACGCTGAGCGCGAGGGGGGTGACGAGGACAAGTCCTGCGTGGTACGCCGAGTCGGAGCGGGCCGTGACGGTGTAGGCGCCTTCCTTCGGCAATTCGAGTGTCACGTCCGCTGTGAGACCGGTGTAGGGCTCGTAGTTCGGCACGGGCACTGTGAGCATCAGCGTGGGGCGGATCCCCTCCAGGCGGACGTGGCGCATATCCTGCAAGCGTCCGCTTTGTCGGGCGAGTCGCTCGAGATCAATGCGATGGACCACAAGCTCGATGTCCTTCGTGTTTCGACAGGTGATGTGCAACTTCACAGGCGCTCCGGGCGCGATGCTGGTGAGTTTGGGGATCTGGAGCCGGGACTTGGTGAATTCCTCGATGGCGCGCTGCGCGTCCGGGTAGCGATCGGAAATGGTCTCGTACCATTTGAGCGCTTCTGTCGTCTTTCCCTGCGCGTCGAGAATACGGGCAAGGATGCTGCGAGCGAGATCACGGTCCGTGCTCTTGCCCTCGGCCACTGCTTGCGCCGCTTTCACCGCTTCGTCGAAACGGTCGAGACGGAAGAGCGCGACCCCACCGAGATACCGAAAGCGATCGAAAAACTCGCTCTTTGGGAACAATTTCTCTGCATTCTGGCAGATCTGCAACGCCCGTTCGTATTGTTTCAGATCGAAAAATGTGTTGACGAGAAGAAATGCCGCGTCGTCCGCCAGGGCGTCCGCAGGCGCTAGCGCGAGCACCCGCTC
>JAGLDW010000225.1 GCA_023145395.1 Lentisphaeria bacterium
GCTTTCGTTCGCAAGAGGTGCCAGCGACTCGAATTGCTGGGCGAGATCGAGCCTCTGACTGATGAAGCCGAAATCGGGGTATTCGCGCCGCAGAAAGCGGTCACGCAGCGCCAGTGCCTCCCGTGCGAAGCGTTGTGCCTGCAGTGCATCGGGAACCAGGCAGTCGTTGCGGAAGCTGGCGGCGATGAGAACGCGGTAGACGAGTGCGGCGCGTTCCTCTTCGCCCAGTGCGGCGTAGGCTCTGCCGACCGCGAAGATTTCGGGGAAGCCCAGTGTGGTGTCGGGGTGCCGCTGACGAAGCACTTCGAAGGCCGCGATGAGCATGGGGGAATCCTCGAATTCGGGACGGCTGAGAATCTGCACCAGCATCAACGCCACATCTCCCTCGGATTTGCGTAGCTTGCCCAGAGTCTGGGAAAGATGTGCAACCGCCTCGGCAAGAGCGCCGTCGCGGTAGTGCAGGCGCCCAAGCTCCACATGCTCGATCAAATTGTATACATACGGCTGGGTGCTCGCTTCGCCTTGGGCGAGGGTGATGAGCCGTGTAGTCGAGTTGCGCACTTGAGTGCTGCTTCTGCCGCTGAGAATCGTGGGCGGCACACGGAAGGTCCCTGGAGCACGCCAGCCAATGCGGTAGGAAATCTCGCCCTTGCCGAACCAGTTCCCAAAATGAATGATGAACTTGGATGGGAGAATCTCGATGTGCCGAGGCACACCGGCGGAGGAGACAGATCCCGGGATGAGAAAGGCGCCTGCGGGCAGGGGTTCCTCAATGGTCGCGCGTCCGGACACGCGGCCCCATGTCGACATGGCGTAGCGAATGCGGACGGTGGCCGTGGCGCCGTACTCGAGTTCCTTGAGCGGACAGGTGCCCGTCGCCTTGAGCCGCTGTCCGCGGTACCGTGGCGCCTCTCGGATGATGGTGCGTTGTCGCACGGTGGGAGTTGCGGATCCCGCAGCGGCGGCGGGGATGTTCGGACTGAAGCCGACGAGGGTGGCACCATAGCGGAAGCGGGCATTCCCAGGATGTGTGAGGATGATGGTGTTGCCGATGGGCTTGAGCCAGTCCCGCGGAATCCGCACGTGCCGGGGCGCGCCGGAAACGCCGAGTCGGGGGCCGGGAAGAACGTGTCCGTTCACCTCGACCCGCACACGGCCGCTGGCGGGAATCCCGCTGGCGCGGCGGCGGCAGAGCAACCCGGCGGCAGCGAGTGAGAAACCCCGGGCCGCGCCTGGTGCCAGGAATGCCGCACCAGCTTCGCGACGCAGGGCGGCAAGTGCCTGCTCCGCCTCCTCATACCGTTCGGCGCGGGCCAGAGCGTAGGCGGCTAGCGCGGTTAGACCCCGGGCAGACTGTCCGTTTCGGCCCTTTGTCCAGATCCGCTGCCCGTCGTTTGGCGCGCCCAGAAGCTCGGATTGGTCAAGCAGTCGGTCGAGGAACCCGTCCGCCAGGTCTTTCCGTCCGGCGTCAAGACAGGCCAGGGCGGCGTACGCGGCGCCAAGAGCGTCCAGCGTTTTCCTGACTCGGTGCAGCGGCGTCAGGCGGGGCAGATCCACATCGGGAGAAGTCATGCCGAGCTTGGAACGCTCTGCCAGAGCGGACAGGACGGCTGCCTGCACACGGTGCTGCCCGGCGGGAAGCTTCTCGTACTTGATCAGCAACACGCTGCGGGCTTTGGCGAAGACCTTCTCGGGAACGGCCATCTCGACACGCTGGGCGGCCGCGAGCGCGCGGACGCAGGCCAGAGTGACGTTCAGGCGCGACGTGCCAGCCGCGAAGCACGGCCAGCCGCCGTCTTTGGCCTGGGTGACGAGCAATTCGGATAGCAACGCGGAGCAACGTGCGCGAACGCGCTCCGTCACCGGGGAGTCCAGCCGCATATCCGTCGAGAACTCGATCAGAGAGCAGAGACCGAACAGTTCCGTCGCGACATCCGCCAGGTCGGCGCTTGGAGTTCGTGCCTCGACCAAGGGCGAAGGTGTGTTGTCGAGAGCGCCTTCGAGCAGGCTCTCCGGCGTGTCGGGTGCTAGGGCAATGCTCATGGCGAGGGTGGTGAAGTGGGTGTCCTGTGGCAGGCTAAGCGTCGTCTTTGCCTCGCTCGAGGTCAGCGCGCCAGCCGTCGCCTGCATGCGGATGCCCCAGGGAAGGATCTGAATGGTTCGGGAGACGTCGTCGCGCAGGGCGCCGAGCTGGACATGTAGTTCCGCGCGCAGATCCCCGGGGACCTTGGCTGTGAAGGGCTCGAAGAGCGAAGTCGCGACCCCGTTTGCCAGCGTGGCGGTGGCAGCGAGTGTCACGGAGCCGTTTTCGCCGACGAGTTTGAGAGCCAGTGTGGCCTGACCCGTCTGTCCGGGTGCTTCGATGCGCACCGGGAAGCGTACCGTGTCGCCCTCGCGCAGGAAGGGTGGCGTGCGCAGTTCCGCGACGAGTGGCTTGCGGGTGACGATCGTGACGGTGGTGGCGCCCACATGGGTTTCCCTAGTGCAGCCCAGGAGCGTGGTGCGCCATTTCGCGAGGGCGCCAGGGAGCTTAAATCTCACCTCTCCGCGTCCCTGTTCATCCGTGACGATGGTGGGCAGCCATACGTGAGCTGTGCGTAGATCTTCCCGGGGCGTGGGGGCGTTGGCCAGCAAGGCGTCGAGACGAGGCTCGCGGCCTATCGCCGTCTGTCCGCCGAGACCGCCCTGCCTGCGCGCGTTTGCCCTCATCATTCCACCTGGGACGCCACCAAAGGGATCTCCACCAAAGTCGTCATCGTCATCATCGTCGTCGCCGAAATCGATGTCGTCGGCACTCGCTCTTGTCTGTGAGCACCTGAAGAGTCTTGCCGGCTCAAGGTGCTCGGCCGACTCGAGTTCGCCCCCGGACCAGGAGAAATCCGCGCTGCCCCATGAGCCGGAGTCGCTCTCGCTGATTTTTCCCAGCGCATTTCGGAAACCGAGTTCGGGGAATAGCCTGGGGTGGGGAAATGCGTCAAAGAGCATCTCGTTAACGAGGGCGAGGGCGAGTTCGGCGCGCACGGGGTCGCCAAGCTGGTCGGTGACACGCAGGCGCAGAGTTGTTTCTGTTCCAGGCCGGTGGCTGGGTTCTGCGGGTTCGATCTCGATGCGGAGTTCGCGGATCACACCAAAGGTGTTTTCGGCACTGTGCAGCTTCCCCTCGGCCGAGGCGAGGCAGACAAGTTTGAACTTTGGGTACATTCGCTGCTCGACGTCGAACTCGAGCGGGTGCTTGCCCTTGCGGAGTTCGCGCACTTCGTGCCGGAGAATGTCTCCTCTCTCCCAGACAACGAGGGCGAGAGTGCCGTCGGGCAGTCGAGAATGAACCCGCGGCGCAGCCTTTGCACCCGCCTTGAGTGGCTTCCCGTCCGCCAGAATGCGCAACCGCACATTGTCGTCGTCTCCGGACACGTCGATTTCGCCTGCGTCCTCGACGCGAACACCGTGGCGATCCTTTCCCGACGCCTCCACCCGGTGTGTGCCCCCCGCCTTCGGGGTGAGCGTCACGGTGCCCACGCCCGTTTTTGCGTCCGTGGTTACGCGAACCGTTTCCACCTGAACGGGACGCCCTTCGGATAGGTCAGAAGAGGCCTGCGCGACAATCATGATGTCGGACGTGGGAACACGGCGTTGCAGCTGGATACTGACTTCCCGTGAGATCGGTGTGCCGTCGGGCGCCCTGGTGGTCACTTTGCACTCGAAGGGCTCTCCTGCGAACACCGTTTGTGGTGGCAACTCCAGATCGATGGTGAAGCCTTTTGTGGCCAACGCGATGGTTCGACTTACCGACACGTCCTCTCCCACGATGTCAGCCGAGAACGTGAGCGTTTCTCCTGCGACGCGGCCAGCGGTCGAAAACTCGAAGGTGATTCGGCCTGTGGCATCGGTCGTCAGGCGTCGGCTACGTCCATCGGGAAAAGTCAGGCCCAGAGTTTGCCCGACGATGGGCGCTCCCCAGGCGCGCTGCGCAGTGACGCTGCCACGAATGGTCTCTCCACGGAAAAATGCCTTGCGGTCGAACTCGAACGTCAGACGCGAGGATTCCAGTTCGAATGTGGCAACCTTGAAACGATACTTGGCAAGCACTCGTTGTCGGCGGGAGTCCGCGTGCTCTCCGTCCCGGACGATGGGCAGGATCTGCACCCAGTAGTGTCCCGTAGCAGCCGCTGCGGGGATGGCGAACTCCGTGTGCACTGTGCCGAACTCGCTGAGTGTCACCGTGTGCTCCGCCACGAGTCCGGCTGAGCCGGGGGAGAGCAGCTGGATCCGCCATTGCTTCTCTTTGGGCAGGACGTAGGCGCCATCGACGATGTCCCGAAGTATGGCGCGCACCCCCACCGTCTCTCCGGGGCGCACGGCGTGCCGGTCGGTGTAGAGATAGGCGTATTGTCTGCGTGTCTTGGTGGAGTTGAGTTTTGCGATCTCGGCATCCGTGAAGGCGACGTGCCCATCGCGAGTGGCCAGCGCGGGGAGCAGCGTCTCGGGTTTCCCGGACTTCTCGAAGCGAAGTCGACAAACTCCGTCCTCGGCGGTTTTCGCGCTGATGAACTGCTCTCCGTGGGAAACAGTCACCTCGGTGCCGGGCACTCCCTTGTTTGTGGTCGTGTCGCGCACGAAGGCGAGGGCGCTCTGCCGGGTGACGTGCATGGTCAGTTCCAGATTCGAGCGCACAACGATAGTCTTGGCTCGTGTGTCGCCAGCCTCCACCACGACCATGCACACTCCGGGCTTCGTGGCGTCGAAAGGGATCTCGATTTCCGTCTTCTGGCGAAGAAACTTGCGGTAGCTCGGAATGTCGAGATCCCATTGCTTGTCCGGGGCGATGAGTTCCACGTCCAGCTCTGCCAGTCCGTAGAAACCTCCGCCTGTGCGGAAGAAGGCAGGAAGATCGATGTTATGGACGCGGATGGACACGCGCTCGATGTTGCGAGTCTCCAGCACGATCTTGGCTGTCTCGGCGCAGGAGAACACCCGTTCCGTGCGTGCCTGTAGTTCGACTTTGTACAGGTGCTGTTCCAGTTTGTGCGCGTTGGTGCCGGATCGACCGTACGAGCCGCGCTGGCGGTAGGCCGCTGCCCGCTGCGGGTCTTGCAGGATGTCTTCGCAGAGCCGTCCGCCCCGAACAAGCGCGACGTACGACTCTGAAGATTTCGGGAACTTGCGCCGGAGTCGCTCCCAGCGTCGCAGCGCCTCCTCGACCGATGCGGCGTCCGGCTCGTCACCCGCCTTCTCCAAAGGGATCATGCCGAGCACGAACAACAGTCTTTGGGCACGCTTGTCCATGGGATTTTCCTGCAGAAATAGCTCAGCGCTTTTCTCCGCCTTGAGCCAATTCTTCTTGCGGAGTGGATCGAGGACGCGGGCGTACTGGGCATCGCTCGTGCGCTGGTGGGTCTGTTTCCAGCGAGGGCCTCTCGGGTATCTGATCTCGTAGACGCGCCAAGCCTGCAGCGCCGCGTCGAACTGGCCGTCGGCCAGCAATGCCGCACCAAGCAGAAACTGCGCCTCCGCACGGAGCTCCTCCTCCGCTTTCTCGGGGGATTCTTTTGCACCTCGGTGGTGGGTCTTCGCGGCGACACCTGTTGGCAGTTGGTAGGTCTTGCGGTCGAGAAAGGCCTGCCAGGCGATGGGTGTGCGCTCTAGTTTTGCCAGTTCGAAGGCAGCGTGTACGGCGGACGGGTGGGCTGGGAAGGCTCTGAGGAAGCGTTCGACTTCAGGTTTGGCCAGTGTTTTGGCATCGGCATTGCTCCCGTCCAGCAGGTAGCTCCGGCAGACCGCATAGTCGATGTCCCCGCGGAGAATTTCATTTTTGAGTGCTTTGGTTTTGGCAAAATCGCGCAAGCGGAACAGCGTGTTGCGTGCGTTCCCTACGCGTCTCTCTTTGAGCATGTTCTCCGCCAGCGACAGACGGGCTTCGCAGAGGTGTCGAACCGACGCGGGGGTGTGCGCGG
>JAGLDW010000226.1 GCA_023145395.1 Lentisphaeria bacterium
TTTTGCATTGAATACCAGCTTAGGATGGAGCCGGTGACGACGAAAAAACAGCCGATCCACAGGCGTGCGCCAGGCACGATTTGGAGGTAGAGGCAGCCCATTGCCGTGGAGAAGAAAGGGGTCAGATAGGAGAACACCATCACCAGCACAATGTCTCCCTTGCGCATGGCAGTGTCCCAAAAAGTATAGCCCAACGCCGTCGTGACGCCCAAACACACGACTTCGAGCACCAGACGCGTGGTGACAATGCTCTCCTCTGGGTGGAGCAGACGGACGCATAGCAGCACAATTCCCGTGGCGGCCATGAACCAGGGAACTGCTCCCCCTTGACTGGCGTCGGTCCAGCGTCGGGCGAGATTCGAATACAGTGCCCAGGAAACTGCCGCCAGCAGGGCGAGGGCGTAGACGGCCGGCTCGCTCGACACATTCGCCAAAAAAGAATGCCACGAAACATTCCCGTCCTGTGTCAAGACCAGGCAGATGCCGACGAGGGCGAGCAGCGTGCCGGGAACCAATCCCACACTGCCCCTCTTTGACAAGAGGACCAGGGAAAACAGAATGGAGAATGTGGGCCATAGATAGTTCACCATGCCCACTTCGATCGCTTGCGTGCGGCTGGTGGCCATTCCCAGCGCGAGATAGAGAGCAACGGTGTACACGACAAACAGGGATCCGCAGCCAAGTAGATACAAGCGTGGAAGCTTCCAGACGTTCGGGACACGGCGTTTTGCGAGGAATCCATGGCATCCGAGCAGAAATGCCCCCACAAGATAGACGGAGGCTCCCCCCGTGAACGGCCCCGCCTTTTCGGCGATGCTCCGAACCAGGGCGATGCTCGTGCTCCAAAGGAGAATCGCCGACAGGCCAAGGATGGTGTTTTTGTCTATGCGGAGCCTCCGTTCTCTCATGTGACGGCATCCCCTCTACTCATACTGCAAGGGTCGGATGGGGCAGGTGGGGCAAACATCCCGCAGGTGTTCGCGGCGGATTTCCCAGAGGTCGATGGCCTTGACGAACACACAATCAGCCTGGCCGACTCTGCCTCGCGTCTGAAGTCCGCGCGAGTCGAGAGTCTTGGACAGCTCCGTCGGCGACACGGGGCAGGCACCATCGCGCCAGCTCAGGCCTTTCACTGTGCGCACGGCTCCGTCGGCGTCCACCATTCTGCCCGTCGAGCCGAACGGATCCAGGCACGGGGCGTTCATTGAGACTTCGGCCACGTGATAGGCTGTGCTGGCTGTGTGATCGACTCCGATGCCAAGAATGTAGCCGTCGCCATGCACAAGCCGTCCGATGGGACTCTCCGGCGCCCAGATCCCGACCTCCACATGATCCGCGCACCAGTGCCCTGCCTTTGGGCCAATGGCAGCGACTGCGTGCGTTGGGTGCTGACTCCGCACCGCCTCGGGCCGTCGCCACATGGCGTCGGGGATGCTGCCGTCGGTTGTCGGTGTCGCCAGGGGATTGAACACCTCGGCGGCGCGATGGTTGAATGAGGGCATCAGCAGGTTTCCGCGCGCCCCCAAAACCTCCAGAAGCGCCTCCACAACCGTATCCGCTCCGCCTCGCACCCAGCCGATAGCTCCAAGCGAACTATGCACGATCACGTCCATGCCTGCCGTCAGGCCGAAATCTTCGAGTTCCCGCACAAGTTGTGCTTTCCCGATCGTTTTGGCGCACGGCACCAGTTTCACATAGCCGATCTCATCCATCACCGCGAAGAAATCGGCAATCTGCCGCTTGGAATAGGTCTTGCCGGCTTCGGCGCTGGCCAGCCTGCGGATATCATCGAGCGAACGGGCGCCGTCGGCCCAATAAAGCGCCCATGTATGAACATCTGAATGCTGGATTCTCTCTCGGAGAGGGGGGGACATCTTCTCATAGGTGGGCGCAATCGGGATCCGACGGAAAGGGATGACGTCTCCACCGTGTCCGGCACCGCGCTCGTCGTCCGCTGTTGCGTTGGCCGCAACCGCCCGAGCCGTCCGCTGGCGGCACTGTCGGAAACAGTCCATGATCTCGGTTTTATCCCCCCCCCAGAGCCAGCGTTGCAGGTGATCAAGCGTGGTTTCTTGAGTAGCCGCGAATCTAAAGGCTTCTCCAGGGGTTTCCGCCGCCTCGATCCTGTCGGCTGCCTGCTCGGCGGAGCATTTGGCCAGTTGCATGACTCCCGGAGTTGCGAGGTCCGCAAGAAAGTGGAGATATGCGGCCACTCCCGCCGCCGCGCAGCCCAGCTCGGCGGGATCCAGCGCCTTGGGCGTGTCGGCCAAACTGTGGTGGCTGCGGCAGGGCTGGGCACCTAGACGGGGGCAGGGGAAGCCGTATTTCGGATCGGCAATCATGGCACCCCCGATCGATGAGAACGGCAGCATTTCGACTGTGCAGCCGGACGGCCCCTCGCGCACGGTGTGCGCAAGTAGCAACCACCCGACTTCATTGACGAACGAGGCGGAACTTGGCACGGTTGCGTGCCAGCTCATCCGCCGTCCGCACAGCTCCGGCTTCAAGCCCACGCAATCGACACAGACGCCTGCCAATGGCGGCTGGAGACGCTTGCCAGAGATGAGGTGCTCGAAGAAGCCATGACAGTCATGTCCGGTCAGGAAGCGGATGCTTCGCCGGGGACGTCGGATGACTCCTCGGGCGATCAGGCTCTCGAGCAGGCGCGCAGCCTCCACGCAGACGGCGACTCCCGAGGCATTGTCCACGGCTCCCGGCTCATGGCTGTGGGCAAGCGCCCAGACTTCGTCCTGCGGGTCCTCTCGTCCGAGAACGACGCTGGACACGACATCATGGGGTCCCACGTATTCACGGACTTGCATCGCGGTTTCGGCATATCGGTCAAATGAGATCCAGGAGTCCGTCTCCGGCAGTTTTGAGGCCATCTTCAGGATTCGCTCGCCATCCACGCCGTCGAGCAACACCGGCACGATTGATTGTGCGAACTGATCCACAAGTGCTTTCAACGCCAGCGTTGTCATTCCCCGCCTTTCTCCACAGTCGGTTGTCTTGGCTCGCACTTGCGAAAGCCAGATTTTTCCGCCAGATCGGCGCCTCAATACACCACACCACAAGATCTGATTCCATCTCGCATTCGGACTGGCGGCACCAGTGTCCTATACCCCGTCGTCGCGCCAGTGCATCCAGGCAGTACTGCGGACATACCCTCGTCACAACCCGTCGGGCACAAGTTCAAGTACCGCGATCTCGGGATAGCAGTTGAAGCGCACGGGGCAGATTGCCCAGCCGATTCCTCTCGAGATGAAGACTTTGCTGCCTTTGGGGGATGTCTTCAACCCGCTCGAGTAGTTCTTGTTCTTCACGGGCAGGACGGGAGTGCCGACGAAGGGGATGTTCACTTGGCCGCCGTGCGTGTGTCCGGATATGGTCAGATCGACGCGTTCGCTGTACTCCGTGTCGACCGTGTCGGGATTATGGGCGAGCAGGATCCTGCACTCGTTTTGCGGGATGTCCCCAAGCAACGAATCGAGAGGCATATGGTCCTCCCACAGATCTCCAGCGCCGGAGAACCAGATTCTCTCCCCATCGCGCGCAATCGAAACAGTTTTGCGCCGTAGGTCCTGCCCGGTTCGCTCGAGCCAGTACAGGGATCGGTCCGTGTCCGCCCAGTGATCGTGGTTGCCAAGGACGGAGAAGACGCCCTCTTTGGCCTTGAGTCCCTCGAGAACTGGCCACACCTCGTCGATTTCACACTTCGTGTTCGCCTCGTGGACAAAGTCCCCAGTGCCCACGACAAGATCCGCCTCGAGCGCGTTGATCTTGCGGACCACCCAGCGGCTGACCGCGAGGGGAACGAGGAAGCCATGGTGAAGATCGGTCAGGTGGGCAATCCTGAAACCGGAGAAGGACTGGGGTAGGTTTCGGACTCGGATTCGATACCGGTTGACCAGGATGATGTAGCGTTCAATAAAGAAGGGGTAGGAGGCCACGAGACCCAATGCGCCTGCCGCGCCCGCAAGCTTCAGAAAACCGCGTCTTGTCAATTTCTTGGTCTTGTTCTTCATGGCTCATTCGTCATTCGCGAACAGCGAACATGCAAGTATTGCATACGCCTTCAACACGTTGCGCGCGCGTTCAGGACCAGCATGTGGTTTTTCTCCATTTGCCTAGTATGCTGTCCGCATGGTGTGCGGGTGGTGGTGAACATAACAGCATGCTTCTCCCCACGCGAGCGTATCCGCGAGCCGCCAACCCCAGGAGGGCAGAGCCCTCGTTGAGCCGCGCACGGCCCAAACCGTACCTCACTCAACACGCTGGAGCAAGAACGTGAGAAGAGCTTTCTTGACATTCGTCTGGTTGGCCGGCGCCTGCATTGCCGCCCCGTTTGCCCCGACGGCATCCGTGCCACTCGTCAAAGCATATCGTCCCCCGTCGCGGTTTGCTCTTGCGGAGGCGGGTCAGGCTCGGGCCGTCGCGCTTGTGCCAATGGATCCAGCCTGGGCTGCGGCATTCGGGCGTGTTCTGCCTCGAATCGAAGCGGCGCTGGGGGTGGTGCTCGAGCGTAGACAAGAGGCGGAATACCGTTCGCAGGATGGCAAGGGCACGGTGCTGCTAGTGTGCGGGAATCTGGCTTCCGGGCCTCTCTCGCAGCGGCTCTATGCCAACCACCTTATCGCCTCCGACGGATTGTACCCGGGTAAGGACGGTTTCGAGCTTCGCACCATCTCGGACGCTCTCGATACTGGCAATCATCTGCTTTTCCTTGGCGGGACCACGCCCGCGTGTCTGGACCAGGCCACCAGTGCGCTTCTTGACAAGATCGAGGACGGTGGCGTTCCCCAGTTCGCTTTCTGGCGCGATGGGGGCAGTCCTCCCGCACCTGTGACGGACGCGGACATTGCCGCCCGTCTCGACCGGGCCAGCAAGCGGCTCGCTTCCGGTAGCACGGGCATCGTGAATCTCTATCGTGGCGTGTGCGGCCAGTTCCAGGGCGCAGCCAGGAAAACCTACTTGCACAGAAGCCCCTCCTACGGAAAACTCTGCGGCGCGTACATCCGCTTCCTCTCGGACAACTACGACAAGATCGGGCATCCCCCCACCTTCATTCTGCCTCAGTTCGTCATCGCCTTGGACCAGTGCGAAGAGAGTACTGGCATGACCGATGAGGATCGTCTGCGCGGCGCCGAACTGCTGCGTCGCATTGCCGAAGATGCAATGGCATTCTGGGAGATGCGAACTCCCGTGCGCCGCTACGCAGCCCAGACGCAGGGGCTGGTCTGGAATCACGAGACCTATCCCTCGCTCGGGGTCGGACTGGCGGCGCAGTTTCTGAAAGCCCACTACGACCTCGCTGCAGCTGACTACTGGGCCGCCGTGGTTGAGAATCACTTCGCTGGGCAAGTCCTGAGCCCGCAACCGCTTGAGGACTCCGCCAACTACCAATGGAGCGTTCCCTGCCACCTGATGTGGTATATCCTGAGCACGGGGAAGCTCGAGCAGTACTTCACGAATGGCTCGTTCGAGCAATGCCTGGACTATGCAATCGCCTCGCACGACGCGGCGGGGAACGAAGCGACTCACGGCGATGCCTGGAAGCCGTTCGGCAGCGTCGCGGCGAAACTCCTGCGCTTCGGCGCGGCACGGAACAGCGACGCCCGCTGCATGTGGCTCCTCAATCGCATTCAGCCGACGTCCCCGGGCCTATTCGAATACGCCCCGTGTTGCGAACCCCGCATTCCGGAGGACCACGTGGGGCTCCGCACCATCGTGCTGGATCCGGTCAGGCAGAAAAGCTTCTCCGCCGACAACGTTCCGGCGGGACGCGCCGTGGACAAAATCGTGTTCCGCAGCGGCTGGGACGACGCGGCCGAGTACATGATGCTCGACGGTGTCCACGTCGGCATGCACAAGCACGCGGATGCAAACGCCATCGTGCGCTACTCCAAGGGCGACCGCTACTGGCTTGTGGACATGGACTACATCCGCTCCGAGCCACGGCACCACAACAGCTTGATGTTCACGCGCGATGGCGTCTGCCCCGATTTCCGGTCCACCAGCAGGAACGGGGTTCAGTCCGTCAAGACCACTGCCGTCGCCGCCGAACTGGTCGCCTCGGCTGGAACGCGCTCCGCGGCAGTCACGGTCACTCGCCTGAACGACTATGGCGGCGCGGACTGGGAACGCGCCATCTTTTGGCGCGCCGGGTCCGGATTCGTCGTCATCGACCGCTTGCGCGCCCGTGTCGCCGGGCACTATGCCGCGCAGGTGTTCTGGCGAACGCTGGGCGAGACGCTCCTGGACGGCAACCGCCTTCGCGTTCGGCAATCGCCTCTGCTGAAAAAGGACTCGTCCGCCTTGCGTGTGGTCGAAGACGAGGCCCGCACAGTGGTCGAGTTCGGCGTGGGCGCTTGTCTGTACGCCAATCTGAATTTGAAGCCAGGCAAGTATGCAGTCCGATTGATCGGCAAGGGTTTGAACGGCGGTGCGGACTCGTTCTGGGTCCAGTATGGCGATGCCGAAAAGGTTGCGCATCACGTCTCCTACGACCACTATGCCGACAGCTCGCCGACGTGGGAGAAGACGGTGCCAGGGGTGCCCCTCGCCGTTTCCGGGACGGGAAGTCCCTACTTGCGGATCTGGCTGCGCGAGGGGCCTGGGCAACGGTTGGACCGCATTCTCATTCGCACCGATGCGGGTGACGAGACGATGCTCCAGGCCGAAGATCTGCTCGCCACCGCACCACCACTGCCGCCAGGCAGCGATCAATTCTTCCACATTGTCAATGCGGATGGCGCACGCCAGAAACTGCGGAAGACATTCGACTATGGGCACGGTGGAAAGGACGGCTACTACGCCAGCTACCCCTACGCCGACAAAATGACGCGGGTGCTCACGCAGACTCGCGAGGCGGATCTGGAGGTTGGCGGTGAGCTGCTTTTCCACAATCTTTTCCACACCGAGGCGAGGGCCGACGCTCCCACGCGCGAACTCCGCAAGGTCGCTGACCAGTGCTGGCTGGCAACCGGGGCGAAACCATTCCTCGTTGGCTTCGGCCCCGCGAGGATCCGAGGCATCGCCATTCCAGCGGGACCGTTCCTGCTGGCGGCGGATGAGTTCCTGGTCGCGTCCGCGCCGGACGCCAAGGCGTCCGCACGGAGCGTGCCGACGAATGCGATACGCATTCTCGAGACGCTGGCCGCAGGCTACGCCCCGCCACCCCCTCCTGCGGCAGCCCCCCCCTCGAAGTTGCCCCTGATCAAGCCTCGGCGCATCCTCGAACTGCCTGATGAGATTACCGCAATGACCAGCCGCGGCGGGGGGCTTCTGTGTGGGACGCGCGGAGGTCTTGTGACCGCGCTTGCCACGAACGGGGACGGACGCTGGCGCACGTCTCTGGGAAGTCGTGTGCGCAGCCTCGCATTTGCGGACACCGCAAAAGGCCTGCTGATTATCGTTGGAACGCACGCGGCCGACGTCGTCGCGCTCAACCCGGCGGACGGCGCCGAGCTTTGGCGCAGCACGTGCCAGACGTTTCATGGACGGACCGGTTCGGTCGCAACTGTCTTCGGCGCGGATCTCGACGGCGATGGCAAGCAGGAGATCGTGGCTGGTTCAGACAACTGGCACTACTATGCGCTGACTGCCGAAGGCACCCTGATCTGGAAGCGCGACACCACGCATGCCTCGATTGTCGGAGCGGCTGGGGATATCGATGGGGACGGAAGGGATGAGATCCTGGCCGGCACCGAGTACGGCTGGCCAAGATTGCTGGATTCGAAGGGCAAGCTGATAGGTCGTCTGTACGGAGGTCCGGTCACCAGCGCCGTCGCCATGTGCGATGCGGACGGTGACGGACGCCCGGAACCGTATCTCGCTATGGAGGATGGCTATCTGCGGCGTGTGGGTCCAAAGACCGGTTTTGCCTGGGAGACGAACTGCGGCGGGACGATCACGGAGATTGCGCCATTCGACACCCGCACGGGTGCGATCAGCCTCCTCTGCAGCTCGGTGTCGCTCTACGCGAGCGCGCTGACGGGCACCGGCGAAATGCTGTGGCGGACACGCATGCCGGACAGCACGCTCTGCGCCGTCGCGGTGGGATACACGCTTGCCGTTGGTTGCGACGATGGCGCAGTCTATCTGCTGACGACTCGGGGCAAACTCAGTGCCCGCGCCGAATGCGCCTCGCCGCCCACGCACCTGTGTGGCCTACCTGGCAAGACGCTCGCCGTAGCTGCGGGAAAACGAGTGATCCTCCTCCCCGTTCCGTAGAGCCACGGCTCTCGACCTCCCCACCCCACGTGGCCGCGCGGCTCGCGTGGGGTTCTGCAAGAGCCTCCACGGTCATCCCACGGGATGACGGAGTGGTGGCGAACTGGAGGCATGGAGAGCTGCTCCCGAACTCGAATTGCGGTGTGCAGCAGCGTCTGAAGGCCAATCGCTGTGAAATCATTTTTGGACACGCAAGGGCCCAAGCTCCAGGAGTGCCACACGACCATCGGCGAAGCGGGCGAGAAGGCGCTTGACGCCGATTTTCCAGACGTTTTCCAGGGCGGTCTCCCCCTCGCAGGTCCACGATCCCAGCACGTGGCAGTCGCGGGTAAGAATGGTGAGCTGGGGCTGGTGTCCCATGGCGAGAAGGACGCGGCCCGTATCGCCTCCCAGGTCGATCGTGGCCAGTCCTGAGACGGGGGATGGCAGAAGCTTTTGCATGCGCAGTTTTCCCGCAGTGTCGAAGACGGAGAGGAACCCCGTTCTTGTACCGCAGATCAGCCTGGTGTCCCCCGCGTCGTCGATGGAGACCAAGCCGTGGACTTCCTCCCCCGATTTCAGGGACCATGTCCCAGCGGCCTGCACGGATTTCGGAGCTGGATTGGCCATGGCTGCAGCGTCGAGGACGAAGCAACCGGCGCCGTTGCTCGTTGCCGTGAGGAGGACGTTGCGCCCATCCAACACGCACGGGGTCTGGACGTATCCGGTCGTGCCCCATTGCCGGGCATACCCGTTGACCAGCGTTCCAGTGGCAGGCCGGTAGAGCCAGAGCCCGCTGGCCTTGGAGTTTAGCGCGATCCAGCCGACGCCGTGATCTCCCAGAGGTGTGAGCTGGTCGATGGCATGTGCGTAGACTTTTGTGCTGCGCAGGACTGCCCCCTTTGCGTCGAGAACGGAGATCCCACCGTGAAGCCCGGCCACGGCCAGCCATTCTCCATTGGCACCGAGTGGCCCCGCCGTGACTCGGTAGATGGCGCCTGACGAGCCGTAGTACTTCTGCTTGCTTCGATGTGTCCACAGGAGTTTTCCATCGATGTCGAATGCTGAAACTGTCGCATTGGCGGTCGCGCAAAGCACTGCCGGGTTTCCCTGGCGCCCCAAGCCTGCCCAAATGCCCAGGATGGGTCCGGGGGCGACGGCGCGCCAGAGAACCGACTCGTCATCGACGCGCATCGCGGTAAGTGCCCGATCGGGTCCGCCGAAGACCACCTCTTGGCGTTTGTCGCCGTCGAGATCGGCGACCGCCACGCAGGACGCTGGCAGCGGGGCGGGCGCTAGGTTGTGTGCTAGCTCCGTCACTTGTAGTTTTGGACTGGGTGTCGATGCTGCTTTGTGAGCAACCGGGGGAACTGCGTCATGCGGCATGCTGGCCAGCGCGGTCGTGATGGCTTTTGGAAGCAGGTCGATCCGTTCGATCCGCACCGTGCTGTCACCAACGCGCACTTGGCCGTCCGCCTTGTCCAGCGCCAGTTGGACCGTCTCTTCGGGTGTCCAGACCACCGTGCGCGGGTTCTTGAGTCTGGTGGTCTGGAGGGTGAGGGTAGAGCGTTCGAGATCGAGAGCGGCGTGGATTGTGCCATTGGCCAGAAGCAGCGGTTTTCCGTCCACTTCGAGGCCGCGCAACCCAAACAATGACAGACTGTTTCCCGAAAGCACCGTGAGCGCAGCGTCGGCCTGGATTGGACCGAGGCGTACTGGCCCGGCAGTGCCGATGGCAACGACAGTAACCCCTTCTGGACCCTCGATTCTGAACACATTGCGGCTCACAGCCTGGGTTTGTCTGCTGATGGGAGTGTCGGCGGGCGAGCCATAGAAGCAGTTGACGAAGCGCGCATGGTCGCCATCCCGGAATTGTTCCGCTCTGGTCTGACGCAGGATCTGGACGGTCAGGGCACTGTTCCCGGCCCCGAGATCGGGGGACCGCACGGCAGTGGACAAGAGTGCCGCATTCTCTCCGGGAACAGGCACGCAGTCGAGGCGGAGCGAGGCGCGTTCCTGGCGGACACGCCATGAATTGCCGTCGAGTATCGGCTCGCCCAGGCTGCGGAAGGTGCACGACAGCGACACGTCTCCCCCCCTGTGCACGGCCACATCGTCCACAACCAGAAAGAACCCCGTTTTTTCAGCACCCTTCATCCGCACGATGCGACGCGTCCAAGTCGTGTCTGCGTAGTCCGCCAGCCGGGTTGTCGTGACCATGACCTTGGGCAGGTCGGCTTGCAGATCAAGCTCCGCGAACACCGGAACGGCGGACGCGGTGATGCCGCGCGACACGGATATGGCGTTCTGGTAGAATGGCTCGGCCTTCATCTCGATCTGCACAAGCAACGGCGTGCCGAACTCGGAGAACTCCGCGATTGCGTTGGCATCGTTGCCGCTGTACGTGGTGCCGCCGAGACCGTCGAGCATGAGATAGGCGCCGTCCCGGGCCAAGGAGTCGCGGAAGGTGATTTTGCTGAAGGTGTGCTCGTAGGACACCTTGTTGATCTTTGGAGTGCCGGCATACACGCGGCCGCGTCCGGCGACGATGTCCTCAAAGATTGGCGTCGATATGGGCAGGCGGTTGATGCCGACAAAGCGCCGTGGTTCATGCGCGGCGCCGGAGGTCATATAGCCGTGTCCTTGCCAGGTCATGCTGAGGATGAACATCTTGTACGGATCATGCGCGCGCCGGTTCATCCACCAGCGATAGGTTCCGTCCCCACAGAGAAGTTCAGCCCGGCCCAGCAGCGTCCAGGCGTCATAGCCTTCAGTCGCGCCGACGTTTTCACTGCCGAAATTGACGAACTCACCGGCGTTGTTGATGCACATGCATGCGTAGTCCGCATTCATCCTCGCAAGTCCGCTTCTCCTGTACTCGGACACGGGTTCCTCCAGAGCGTGCTGGAGTAGATGCCAACCACCGTCCAGGCCCCACTTGTGATCAAAGCCGGTGCAGTACGAGGTCATCTGCTGATCAATGGCGACCCGAACTCCGGCCTGAATGGCGTCGAGCCTCTGGCTTAGCCCTTCGTCGAGCCGGGAGATTCGCTTCAGGTAGCGGATTGTGGCGTTGGCGCCGAACGGACCGGCAAACTGATGGCGCGAGAGGATCCGAAATGTAGATTGCCCCCCGGGGCCGTATTGCCATTGGTAGATGGTGTACTTTTCGGCCAGGTAGGCGAGCAGAGCGGCCATCTTCTGTCGGCGTTCCGCATCGAGCATGCCCGAGTGCAATGCCTGCTGGGCGCCCCGGACATAGATCTCGATCCAGTAGTGCGAATCGAAGGATTCTTTGCCGCGGTTGGCGTCGAGCCAATCCATCCGGCCGTAGAGCCGATCGACCATCTGGCCGAGTTGGTCTGCGAAGAAGGCGTCTCCGCTGACTGCATAGTGCAGGCCGCACATGGCCACGTAGCGCTCGAACAGGCGATGGAAGTATTTGACGGGCGACAGCTTTCCGGCGTGGGCGGCGAACTCGGGTGTGCCGGGTGCCGCGAGCAATTCCTGGTTGGCCTTCAACCAGCCTCGAAACGCGGCGGTGCGCCGAACGGTTTCTTCACTGCCTTTGCCGGGTGTCACTTGCTGCAGGCAGCCCGCCGTTGCGACACCGTTCGCGACGGTCAGCGTCTTCGCCCACGCTGCGGCCGCTCGGCTCGCAGTGGCCGGAGTTGCGCCGCCGAGTATGATCACATTCCAGCCCAGCCCATACGGGTTGAGCACCGTGCGCACTGTGTGGCCCCCGGCTCCTGGAAGCATGGCATCCTCGTACGCATAGTAGTCGATGTACAGTCTTGCCAGGGCGGCATTGCTCCCGGCAGTACCGACTAGAATGAGGTGTTTCCCACCGTCTGAGAGCGGTCGCATGACAGGGTCGGCGAGCGCGAGTCCATCTCGGCGGACCAGCTGTTCGGCATCCACTTCCGCGGATTGCTGCAGGCCGGCGGAACGCAGAATGGCCCGCACGGGTTCGATGGCCTCTCGCCACGCGTCTCCCGTTGGCAACCCGATGCGCACCATGGCCATTTCATCACGGACGAGAATGGTCTCTCTTGATGCCGGTTTGACGTGGATCCCAGCACGAATTTCCGTCCACGACATGTCCGTCGCCTGCCCAGTCAGTCCCGCAAGTATGGCCATAGTCAATGCAAACCTCATGTCATTCTCCAGTTTGAGCATATCTATCGCGATGAGCTGTGTTGTGACGTTCTTTTGTCTATTGCCAGTTTGGCGGTCAGCATGGGATGGTCCGAGAGAGCTATGCCCTTGACCTTCTTGTGTTTGTATTCCGTGCTATTTGGAACCACGGAGAAGTTTCGTTGCAGGATATGGTCGATGTTCCGAGCGCGTATGACGACCTCCTTCAGCAAACCGTCCGCAGTCAGGAACTTGATTTCGGGAGTGCCCGGTCGTGCGTTGAAGTCTCCCATGGCGACGATGGGCAAATCCTTCGGGAAGGAGAGGACAAACTCCTTCATGTGTTCAGCCTCGATCTCCCGTTGCTTCTGCCTTTTGTGTGAACCCCCAGAACGTTAAAGCAAACAAGACTCAACTCGAACGCACTGCCGGTTTCCTTCTTCTCAGCTTGAAGAGGAGTAGTCGAAGGCGCAGCCATTGCAGACGATGTCAGCATGCACAAAGCGAGTATTTTTTTCATAGTATCCTTCATTTCATCCGTGGACTTACTCCCGGCTGATCCAAATATAGTCGAACCGGCAGGTTCTGGCGAGAGGTTTTCCTGTTGCCAGATCGAGTCGGATCTGCCGCAGGCGCCCTGTCCACGCGTGAGCCCGGTCATGCTTACGGTGTAGGTTTTTGGGGGGCGCATGTCAGTTCCGTAGGAGTCTTTCGCGAGTGACGGCACCCTGGGGGTAACTGGATTCTTGCAAGACCCACCGTTCCGTGCTACGTTTTTGTAACGGTGGGAAGCGATTTTCCGCGAGTCTCTCATGCATTCGTACCCGCGATACGCTTCAGTTTGCTCCCTGCTCTGAGGCGTGCGTTTTTACAGGTCAGAGATCCAGTCCTGTGCAATGTGTCCCGGATTGGTGGTCGCTGACCGAGCAAGGGGGAATGCCTGATGCGATTGATCCATCACGCTGGTTGCTCCCACGTTTGGGCAAGGAAGCTATGCCTCTTTCTCTGCCTGTTTCGAGTGGCATGTATGACCGTCTCGGCAGTGCCCGAAGACGAGGATGTGGAGGGTGCCGCCCGGACCCTCTCGGGGCGGGCAGCGATCACGGAGTTTCTCAAGCGACGCCTGAGTGAGGGCAAGCCCAAGCCGATCCGCTACTACACCTACCCGCGCGCCAAAACCGGCAGGGAAGACGCGGCTGTCCCCGCGAAGGCGAAGGTCGCGCCGGACCCTAAGCTGGTCGCCAAGAGCTACCGAACCGCTCGCGACGGTGCCACGCCCGAGGCCGAGTTCAAAGCTTTCATGGACGAAGTTGGGCGGATCGCCTCCGGGACTGAGCCTTCGGGGCAGGATGTCCTCCGGCTCCTGCAGGACCCGAAATGGCGTGACCGCTTGATCCGGGCCACTCTCAACACCGTCGGTCCCAACGGTGAAGGCGCGCCCAAGGCCATCAAGCAGCTGCTCAAGGTGGGCGACGTACACCGGCACCATGGCCAGCTTATGTGGTTTGCCCGTAACGAGCTGATTCGCCAGACCAAGCTTGCCGTGCTGGAGATCCTCCGCGCGAAGCACCCAGACATGCGTTTCGAGATGACCATGCTCGACTCGGGAACCGCCGGATCGGTCAAGTCGGATGTGGACAAAACGCCGTGGTTGGCTGCGTGGGACGGTCAGGGTAAACGGGTGCCGACCTTTGGCGAAGGGGGCAGAGTTCTGGACGGGGACATTCATGCGTTCGTTCGCCTCTTTTACGGTGAGCTCGACCGCATCGGGAAGCAAACCTACGGGTGGGACGGTGCGGCCAAGTGCCTGGATGTGGAGTTTTTCCCCAGCGACACGCTTCCCCGGCGGTTGGGCCTCGCCCGAACCCACTTGGAGGCAGACCCCTTCCGCATCGCCGTGGACCAGAACGCGGCCGACTTTCGTGTGCTCCAGCAGAACCCCGGGCCGACCTACCAGACGCGGGCAGCCATCTTGGCTCAGGTTCCGGCGAGGGCCGTCGATGCGGATGCTCAGCTTGCCGCGCACGCGGAAGCCCTGGAGGCAAAACTAGCGGACTGGGCCCGAGTCGATTCCGGCGACCGGTTGGGTCTGCTATTGGATCACGCGGTGGACCTGATCCACGCGCCCGCTATGGTCCTGGCACTGGACGAAAACGGCACGCCTCGGTTCATGCGAGTTGACGTGATCACCTTCCTGCAGCGCAATGGACTGGCCACTCGTTTCGATCGCAACAAGGCGGTTATGGCCGCGATCGGAAACTACGAGAAGCTGCTGCACAAGGTCCAGAAAATCCGTGGCACGGACGACTTCAAGGCAGCTTATCATGACAACCTGAATGATGTCAGCAAGTACCTGACGCGCGTCAATTTCGACCATTCGCGCGGAGCAAATGCGGATACTGACCCTGACAAGCCCAAGGCTTACGGGGACTTGGATCGCGCCTATGTGGCAGAGAACGCCAGAACGCGTCACCTGGTGGATGTCGAGCCCCTCGGTCGCCCCTATACAAAGGATGTGCACCGGACGCTGTACCGCAAGGCATTGGCCAAGCTTTACGCCAGCCGTCCAGAGGGAGGCGATGCCGGACGCAGCATCGACCGGGACATCGATCTTTACTGGGCCGTCCACCGCTCCGCAGAGAACGCACAGGCAGTGAAAGCCGATGAGAAACTTGGGCAGAAGATGGGTAGCCTCCTGGCGGCTCAGAAGTTATATCCGGACGATTTTGTCCTCAGGCCGCTCCTGGATCACCTGGCCAAGACTCAGCTGGGCTTCTCCGATATGCCTCTGGATCGGCAGTTGGACATTGCCCGCCGCACGATGGTTGATGCCGGCGAGAGATCCGCCATCATACTCATCGCGGGTCGCCTGGACGAGGCGGTGCACGGTTGGCTCGTGAACGAAAACTACGAGATCCGGGAACTGAAAGCCAATGAGCACCAGAAACGGGAGCACCTACAGGAACAGCTCATGCGGCTGGCCCTGCAGGAAGACGCACCCGGGACCGAGGCGAGGCGCACGCGGGATCAGCAGATCCGGGAGATGGAAGTGGAGTTGCACGAGACCCGGAGCCGTCTCGGGTTCCTGGAGGGGGATCCCGCAAAGGTCAAGAAGATGGTCGAGGCGGCTGGCATGGAGTCGATTCGTCGCATCTACTTTCTGTTCAAGAGGAAAGGGGATATCCAGGAATACCGTCGCATGCTTCAGCTGCTGCCCGAGGCCCACCGCCAGGGCATTGTCATCATGGAGCGGGTGTGGGAAGCGAATGCGCGCGAGGCGGAGAAAACAGCACTGGAGGAGTTCTACGGGCTAAAACCCCCGCCGCTTCGGCAGCGCGCCGTGGACGCGACGCAGCGAATGGCGCGGGCGTACATGGAAGACTTTGGCGTGGACCTCAACGCTTTCTTTGCCCGGGCGCCCACGGACGCCGAGGTCGACGCCAATGCCAAGCCCATGGTCCTGAAGCGGTTCTTCTACCGGAACTACGTGCATATCGGCCTGGCCGATTCTGCTCTCCAATTCGCCCGGACCTTTCAGCTCAGTTGCGATTTGCCGTGGGATCAGCGGATGGAGATGCTCGGGCATACGACCTTCAACGAGTTCATCATGGGAGTCCCGGCTCTGGGCCCCGTCTACACGATGTCGCTTGGCGTGCGCACGGGGGACTGGAAGATAGCGGGCGGAGGGGTGATGTCGCTGACCTCGGAGATGACGCGGCTGTGGACGGCTTCGACAGGGGTGGCGATGGAGGAGGCCATGATCGCCGCCGGGCAGGGCGGTCGGGCCGCCGCCCTGGGGCGGATGGCGGGGATGGGAAGCTACGCGACCGTGGCCCTCAGTATGGCCCGTGTCGGGGTGGAAATCGTGGGGGACGAGATCTTCTATCCAATCGACCAGCATTTCCTCCAGCTTGTTACCCGAGGGTACGCGGACAGGGACCCCAGCAGTCTGTTCCTTAAGGTGGATAGGCGTCAACTGCGAAGGGATATCCCGATCACGCCGATTGTTGCCCTGGAGAGCGGGGAACGTGGCATGGCCTTCCTCTATCTGAAGCCAGCCGAGGCGACCGACCTGCTGCAGAGCCTGTTCGCCGCAGGCAACCGCGAAGCGGCCATCGCACTGCTCCATTCGGTGGGCAGAGACGAGAACATGGATCGGAGCTTTGAGGAACCGGTTGTGATCGATCTGCGGACGGACTACCTGGCGCTCATCGAGCGGGCGCGGTCACGTTCCTTCGGTTCGCCTGCCGACCCGCTGCCGCCACGCCTGATGGCGAAGTGCGAGGCTGCCCGAACCAACGTTTTGGCCGTCTGGGGGTGCCTTGCTGCGTTGCGGACCGCGGTTCTGAAACGGATTGCCGAGGACGAAAAGATACGCATCGATGATCCGGGACACCTCAATCTCTGGTTGCTTGCCTCGCGGCAGAACCTTGCGGGCGCAGTCCAGCCCAAGATCGATCTGGAGGTGGATCTGCTCTACCAAGCCATGGTGGGTGTGCCGCAGGCACGCGAAGCCTTGGCAGCGGCAACGCAGACCGAGTGGCTTCCTGCCGGGCGGGGCCAGCAGCTCCCGGAGCACATAGCAGCCGAAATCCGCGGCGTGCTCGACACCAGAGCCCGATTCGCTCAGACGCACGAAGCCTACAAGAACCGGGTTGAGGAGCTCCAAGGCGTGCCCTGGGGAATGCCTCAGGACATGCTCCGCGAATACACCCGGCGACAGACACAGGCATGGCTCGGCAGAGAGGACGAGGCCGACGTGGCTCGTCAGGAGGAAATAGAAGAACTCACGCGGAAGCTCAATGCCTTGCAGATTTTCCTCTCGAACCGGTACGTGAACAGTCGTACTCCGACCCAGCCGTACCGCCTGGACGCCGCGATGGCATGGTACGGCGCGCGACTCGCGGAGATCCGTGGCACCATCCGCCAAGCCATCAAGGCCGATGCCGCGCCTAAGGCCCAGCGGATCGCAATCATCCGCAAGGGCAACGCAGACCGGGCCAAGCTGATGGCTGAACGAGACTTGCTTGCGGAGGGATTCCACGAGGTCAATGCCATGGTGGCCCCCAAGGTCGCCCAGCATCGGCTCAAAGCCTGGCTCGCGGGAGCAGAACCATTCAACAATGCGGTCCACACCGCGCTGACCTTCGTCTGGCACGACGCGCGCGTGCAGGGGATGATCCGGGGGCAGGTGCTCCGGGACATCCTGAACGGCAAGCGACTCGAGCCGCTGGCCGCGAATCTGCGACGCACGTACCAGTCGCTCCTTGACGCTGCTCTCCATGAGACCGCGCTCTCCTACGCGAGGGAGACAGAAGATCGGGTTCGTCGGGGCTTCGCGGCATCCCTTGAGTGGGCTCCGGTCCGGGCCGAGGCCAGGGAGAAGGCTACCATGTTCGATGGCGAAATGGAACTCCAGATCGACCCCTCTCTGATGCTCGGGCGAGATGAGCAGGGCGTGCCGACCCTTGACGTGCAGGTGGCCGTCAAGGTGGACCACGAGATCACGAGAGTGGCCGTGCCGGAGGTCCAGTGCAGCACCACCATCCTGACCCAGGAGGAACTGAAGGGCTCCGTTCCTGCGGCGGCACTCGATCGCATGTTGGAGGATACGGGACTCGCCATCGAAGACGTGCTCTTTGCCTTCCGCATCACCGGCGAGGTGGTCTCTGCGCCGCCACTTCCCGGCTTTGAGGACCGGTCCTATACCGGTCGCCCCAAAGCCGTGACGCGATACATCCTGATCCCGGGAAAGGTCCAGAAGGAAGTGGAGCTGGCCCCGGAGACGGCGGCAGTCCAAGCCTTCCCAGTGAAGCCTGACGCGCCAGATCGATTCCCCATGGCAGAGGCCGCAGACCATTGCGTGCTCGATGTTCGGGAACTCAATGAGTATGACGAAGTGGTCGTCTTCTTCACCCCCAAGCGCGACTTGCACGAGGACCACCGGGAGGAATTCAGATACAGGCTCCTGGATGGTGCAGGCAAGTGGGCGGCCGGCGGGGACTGGCGCGCTCCACAGGAGGGCAAGCCGTCCCCGACCAGTCCCGTGCGTACTCGCGCCGGTAGCCCGGGGCTGTTGGCGATCAACCATGCTCTCTCGCTTCAGCTTCGGGCACCGGGCACGTACGTGCTCGAAACCGCACGGCTCAAACGCACGGTCGGGGTCGGTCTATTCGGGCAGGGACAGGGCTATGAGGTGGGCGGAGAATGGCAGGAGGAGGGGCGATTTGAGGTGCTGGATGGCAAGCTTCACTTCCAGGGGTTTGTGGCGGAGCCATGCAGCAATCGCGCCATGCCCCGGCGCACCAAGGGCGTCAAACGCTGGGGGGGCACAGTCAACATGGAGATGCCGGCAGTTGACGTGGCGGCGGGGATCGTGTCGCTGGACCTGAGCGCACGCTGGACGCCGGCCACGGCCAAGCCCGATGGGACGCTGGTCCCCGTGGATCGGGAATGGCAGGGACGGACGAAGATCGCACTCACGTACCCCTCGATCATTCAGCTCGGCCGGGTGGAGAATCCGGAGGAAGCCAGAAGGGGTGACACGAAGAATGTGGTAGCCGAGATTGGGGTTGATTGGACGGTGGAGGGGGGCGCCTACTTCAAGCCGCAGTTCCTGCCGCCCACGCCGATCCGCACAGCCGCCCCGTCGCGGGCTCCCTTTGAGCGCGAGGATGGCATCAAGCTGTTGAGCAGCATCTCCTGGCCGCACACGATCGGCCTGGACTACTGGTTGCCGGAGGCGGGCCGGCGTTCCGTCTTCATGATATGCAAGGTGTTCACCTCCGAGGTCTTCGGCGCGCCGCCGCAGGGCTTGGCATGGCACATTCGCAACCGGGAGGCTCTCTGGGTTCTGCCCATTCGGCTCGTGTTCTCCGATGACGTTCAGGTATACGGGTTCGCCGTGTACAAAGCGAAGCCCGGCACGTACGACGGACCGGCTCCGGCTGGGCTCGGAGACGACGGGCAGCAGGCTGGCACAACGGCGGGGGCAGACTCAGGGGACGAGAACGGCACTACTACCGGCACGGACACTGCCGCGACCGACGCCGGTGGGCAGACAGGTCAGCCGGGCCGCACCACCACCGGCACCACTGCCACGACCGGCGGCGGGGAAACAGGCACTGGAGATCAACCGCGACCGGACCCCGCAACCTTGGACCCGGACCGCAACCAGCAAGTGGCGGCTCTGATCCGCGAGTGGACGGGCGTGGCCGCGCCTCCCGGGAATGCGACTATCGGCGCTGACCTGCACTACACAGAGTGGGGCGTGAAAGCCGGGACCGTTCCCGGTGGGATCATCAAGGCGCGAGGCGCGCCGGATGCGGCTGGCGGCAGAACGTCGGTGGCCTATCGCTGGTCGGTTCGCACCGTGTTGGACTCGGTGGATCACGGCACGTTGGAGGAGTACGTCTTGGCTCGGCTTGCCGGAGCATCGCTAGCCGGATTCCGAGGCCGCTACAAGCCGAAGGCAGCGCAGTCGGTGGCGAATTTTCGCGATTTGCCGGCAGCGGTTGCCCAGCGCAAGGCATTGCTTGCGGGATTCAAGGCTCGGATTGTGCTTGGCGGTCTTGCCGGCTCCGCCGCAAAGGCATACACGGTGGAGGAACAGGCACCATGGCCAGGGGAGAGCCTGACCATCGGTAGCGAGATTCAGTTGCGCATCCGGCGGAAGCCGTCAATCGTTCCGGATGTGCTGTCGTTGCCGGCTCGGGAAGCCGTCAATCTGCTCCGCAAGGAGGGATTGCAGGTGCGCATTGTCATGGAGGGGAACGCCCCTGATGCAGCCGCCGTCAACCGGGTGCGCCGCCAGGTACCGAAGAAGGACGTGGCGGTGCTCCCCGGTACGAGGGTCCATGTCTACATCCATGGCCCCGTGCGCACGGCCGTGCCGGTCCCCGACTGTCGCCGCTTGCCACTGGCGGAGGCGATGGCGCGTCTGCGGCAAGCGGGTCTGAAGCCGAAGCCCAGACTCGATGGAGCAGCTCCCACCCGCGAACAGGAGAACCAAGTCTGGAAGCAGGTGCCACAGCCGGGCACGAAGGTCGCGCCCGAAACGACTGTGCAACTCCATGCATTCGCGCCGATTCCAGTGGCGCGGGTACCCCTGTGCCGGGGACTGACCATCGCCGCTGCGCAGGCTAAGGTAGGCCAAGTTGGGCTGACGTCTCGCGTGGTAGAGACTGTGCCGCCGCTGGACCGAGCCCGAGCGGGGCAGGTGCACAAGCAGGTGCCCGCATCCGGCAGCGATGCGAAGCGCGGGACCTTGGTCCAGCTCTGGGTATACGGGGCTGCGCCTGTTCAGGTCCGTGTGCCCGAATGCCGGGGAGTCACCGTCGCTCAGGCCGCAAGTCGGTTGCGGCAGGTTGGGCTGGCCTCCCGGGTTGAGCAATTCACTCCCCCGCATGACCCGGCACGTGCGGGCTTGGTGCGGACCCAGGTCCCAGCGGCTGGCAACAACGCGGCACCGGGGAGTGTGATCCGACTCTGGGCCTACGGCGCGGCTCCGGTGCGCCCCGTGGGAGTGGTGGTCCCCAACCTCCAGAACCACACGACTGCCCAGGCAGCAGCTCGGCTTCGCCAGGTGGGGCTGAAGATGATCACTGACTCACGCAGACTCGCGCCAAGGGAGTCTCAGATCGGTTTGATTTGGCGGCAAACCCCCAACGCCGGCGTACGGCTGCAACCGGGAGCCACCGTGCGAGTGGAGGTGTACGGGAAGCCGCCACCCCCGAAGCCCTCAGTCAAACCGGTTCTGCATCTAGTGTTTCCGCCCCATGGCGGGGGCACGCCCGGGCACCAGCAAGGCAACAAGATCCTACTGGCGGGTCCCAATGGCTGGTCCGGCTACCTTGTGAGGCAGGCGGACGGGTACCGCCAGTTCGACATGAACAACAAGCTAGTGGGTATCCTCAAACAGACGTGGCACAAGGCAGACTGGGACGGCGTGTACGCAGCCGTCGGCGGCGAAGTGAGAACTCCCACCAACCAAGGGACCGGGAGGGGCTGGCATGCTATCCTACCCAAATGACCAACCATGGAGAACTGCGCAGATGAAGCACCTACCACCATTCCTTCGGCTCCTCGCGGTCTGTTTGCTGGCGTGTGCCGTCGTCTCTGGGGCAGACCGGCAGGGCACGGTTGTCGAAGTCCTCGGCAAGAAGGTCAAGGTACGGTTCGACGAGGGGCAAGCCCCCACGTCGGGCGCAACGCTCCAGATCGGCAGCACGGTCCCGGGCGTCGGGTTCGTCCCGGTGGAGGGCACCTGGCGCGTCAAGTCCGTCCAGGGCGATGTGGCACAGGCGGAATCGACAGCTGCGGGTGCCGGTTCACCCGCCCCCGGCATGATGGTTCTAGTGAATGCGGCGGCGGTCGCGGCGGCGGTCCCGGTGACGCGCGTTCGGAGAATCCCGAAAGGACCGCCAAGCAAGGCATCCTTGGCGTTAAGCAGAGCGGTACCTGGTCGTGATGCAGCAAAGGTCGCCAAGCTGCTGGCAGCTGGTGCCGATCCGGATTACGCCGAATTCGGCGGCTGGACCGTGCTCATGGACGCCTGTCGTCGTGGGACCGCGGAGATCGTGGAGAAACTCTTGGAAGCGGGTGCTGACCCCAATGCCGCGACCACGGAAGGGAAGGACGCAGAGCATGAGGGAATGACCCCCCTCATGGCGGCCGCCGCCAACAATAGCAAGGCTGTTTCTCTCCTTCTGGCGGCAGGTGCACATGTGGATGCAAGGGTGCTTACCGGGGCGACAGCCCTGCATTTTGCTGCCAGGTCCGGCCGTCTCGATGCAGTGGAAGCCCTCATCCGCGCCGGAGTCGGTGTGAATGTCACGACGATCGCCCGGCATGGCGGGCCGGGTGGGCGTTCGGCTCTTCATGAAGCAACGGAGCGCGGAAACACGGAAGCAGTCGCTGCCCTCATCCGTGCCAAGGCAAACGTCAACCAAGCGCTGACCGGCAAGGCCTACTCCGGTTTCACCCCCTTGCGGGCCGCTGCCCACTTCGGGCACTTGGACATCGTGAAGCAACTTCTGGCAGCCGGAGCTGATCCGAACGCTGTCACGACAGGCGATTTCGAAAAGGCGTGGATCGGATACACGCCATTGCACGCGGCCGTCAAGCAGAAGCACGCAGAGGTCGTGCGGGCGCTTCTGGCGGCGAAGGCGAATCCCAACATCACGGATGCTCGCGGTCAGACGGCGCTCCAGCTGGCCGAGCGCGGCAAGCGGCAGGAAATTATCAAGCTACTCCGCCTTGCTGCTGGCCGGTGAGGCCCCTTGCTGCCGCAGCCCGGGTCACTCGGTCCCACTCGGGGCTACTCCCGGCTGATCCAAATATAGTCGAACCGACAGGTTCCGGTGAGAGGTTTTCCTGTTG
>JAGLDW010000227.1 GCA_023145395.1 Lentisphaeria bacterium
CGCATCGTGGACGCTGGGGTGTGGTTCTGGAAGCGGACCGTGATCGCTTCCCGGCCACTGAGGTCGATCCCGAGGGAGTCCGGGGAGAGCAGGCATGCGTCTGGGCTGTTCTCGATCGCCAGCACGAAGTACCCGCCGGCGACGTACTTGACGGGATGGGCTTGGGTTGGCCAGTCCGGGTGTTCCCATTTCTGGAGCTTCGTTCCCGGATTGACTTCGGTCCAACCTTCCTTGTCGAGGGAGCCGTTGAACTCCCATCCGGTGAGGATCGACGTGCCGGCGGGGAGAATGTGGACCGCGACCATGTCACTGAGCCAGAGTTCCCCGTCGTCGGCCACTAGACGCAGAAGATAGTCGCCGGGAGTGCCAAAGGTGGCGTCCGTACCTGGCGAATGCTCATCCTGGAACACGACCTTTCCGGCACCCTCGATCACTTCCCACCGGATGGCGAGCCGCTCCCCGTCCGGTCGCCCGTCATCGCTGACAACGCCCTGCAAGCGAACCCTTCGGCGATCGGTCCGGATGTCGGTGCCCGCCGCCACTGCGGGAGGCCGATTGAACGGCATGGCCCGCTCCAAGTCCTCGACTGTTGCATGGCCCGTGTTGTTCTCGACGGTCCAGGAGGTCAGCAGAGGTGCTTCGTTCACGTAGAAATCCACCCCGGGGAGGGTGACGTAGCCGTTGTCGTGAACCCAGCCGTTGCTGCAGCACACATTGGGATCTTTGCGGCGTCCCCAGATGAAGATCTCGGCGGGCCCCAGCTTGAGTGCCCAGTTGTTCTTGATGAAACGGGAGTTCCGGATTTCCAGGTTTGTGATTTGGGGAGACTTGAGGCCCAGCACCTCGATGGCGGCGCCGGCGTTGTTCTCGAAAGTGCACTGTTCGACCAGGCAGCCATTTCCACGGGCCTCGAAGTCGATGCCGCCCTGATCGTGGTTGCCGACGTTGGGCATGTTTCGGAAGGTGCAGTTCCGGATGATCATGCCGTGGACGTCCACCAGCATGATCCCCATCGTGCCGGCGCTGGCGTGCCATCCGGATGCATCCAGGATGCTGTTCTTCATCACGCAGCGTCGGACGGCGACCACGGCGGGATGGGGGGAGGTGTTGCGCACGGTGCAGTCGTGGCAGTAGATCCGATCGAGGACCACGTCGGTCCCTTTGACGAAGAACCCCCAGGAGTTCTGGAACATCTCGCAGTCCCGGACCGTGATGCCCTTGCCCTCGGCACCGACGACAGCAATACCGGCGGAACCCTTGAACCCGTCGCCGCCAGCTCCCTCGCGGTCGCGCCATCCGGGAATGCCGTGAGCGTTCGGCCGGTAGAGCCCCTCGATGTGGTGTGCGATGCAGTCCTCGATCAGCAACCCTTCGTGCCCTCCCCGGGTGTAGGTCACCACCAGGCCCTTCCCCGCGTAGCAGACCACCAGGCCATGGATGCGCAGGAAATCCGGATTCCGCACCAGCACGCAGCGGTCTGCAATGTCCCAATTCCGGCGGATGATGGGTCGCGGCCCTTCGCCGTAGGTGCCGATCTCGGCCCAATTCTCGGCCGTGCCAGCAGCCGACACGATCAGCTCCTGATTGATGACGCTTCCTCGGCGGATCAGTAGCTTTTCCCCGGCTCCGAGGGTCTGGCCGTTGATGTTCGTGAAGTCCTGCCAGGCTGCGGTCGGCGAGGTACCTGTGTTGTCATTGCTGCCGGACACACTGTCGATGTAGTATGCGGCACCCTTTTCGTCTTTCTTCCCCGTTTG
>JAGLDW010000228.1 GCA_023145395.1 Lentisphaeria bacterium
CAGTCAGGCGGATTTCCGCCGTTCCCCTCGTGTCAGCGTCCGCCTGCACGGTCCACGTCACCGTCTGTTCCGAGCCCATCGGCAGCGCCCCCACTTCGCGACTGGCGTCCCCGAGGCAGCGGATGCCCTCCGGCAGAACGAGCCGAGCCGTGCATGTTTTGGCGTTCATGCCCACGTTTCGAATCATCACCGTGAGCATCTCCGGGCGACCAGCGCGCAGAAGAGCCTGCTTCTGGCGCATACCACGCACGCTCAGCACTGGCAACCGGGGGTTCGCCACGCGCAGATGGTCGATCAACATCCCACCACCACCGACCTGGAGTGCATTCGAGGTAGGCACCGGGATCCCCCGATGGCCGCCTTGGTTACGTTCGCCATTGACATCCAAGGTCAGGGTCTCCCCATCCCACTGGGCTGTGATGCGATACCACACCCCGGTCTCTACGCGTTTGTCGGAGCGTGCTCGCGGCTCCCACCCTCCGACATGGACGAAGAATCCGAAGTCGCCGCCTTCCCGCGACGGATTGACCCGGAGTTGGTATTCCTCGTCCTTGATCAGGATCGGTAGCGGGTCCGTCGGGATTTTCTCGAAGCAGACCGAGACATCGAACCGCAATCCGGGTGCCAGTTGCAGGTCGGGTGTACTCGAGATCTGCAGCGGCTCGTCACCGGAACGCATAGCCTGGCCGCCGCGCACCGGGGCAAACGTCACCCCTTTTCCAGTCAGATGGTGCTCATTGCCGGACGCGTCTTGCAGATCGCCATCGAACAGCCAGCGCGCAACGCTGTCATCGACTGCTTGGGAATTCTCGATGCGCACCTCGTCCAGGACACCGCTGAAGTCTCCAAGCTTGAGCGGTTCGCTGGTGTGCATCGGCGTGCCAGTTCTAGGAGAGCGCACTTCCACGCCATCGACGTCGATCCACACCTCTTCGTCATCCCAACCCGCCGCCAGGTGATACCAGACGCCCATTTTGGGCACGGTGTTCGATTGCACCCGCGGCTCCCACCCACCCAGATGGGCGAAGAATGAAAATCGGCTGCCTTCGCTTTTGGGATCAATGCGAAGCTGGTACTCGCCCTCCTTGATCACGATCGGTTGCCAGCTTGCGCCGATGGCGTCGAGCTTCACCCAGCAGTCGATCCGGAAGCCAGGATTCAGCCGGAGATCAGGACTATCGGGAACCACCATCGGCCGATTCCGGCATCGCAACCCCTTCCCCACCTTGCCCGCACCGAACTCCGGCGACTCGGCAAGGACATCGTTCCCGCGCCCGGATCCGTCTAAAAGGTCATCGTCAAACCCCCACTGCGCCACCGGGGCGCCAGTCTCCCCGAGAGACCGCACGCCAGTCAACGTGATACAGAGAAGCAGAAACACAGGAAAGCGGATGCGGTTCACTGATCGTCTCCGGATTGTTGTTTGGGGCTCGGCCTTGAGACAACTCTGGTGTCACTGGTCCCGCCCGGATGAAGTGTCACTATGTTTCATCCTGACCTGGATGCAACACTGGAGAGAGTATCCTCCCCAACCCCTATCCGCATCGCGCAGCACACGGAAAAGAAACACTCGCGCCAACCGCAAAGGGGCAAAGGAAAACAATGGGAAAGGAAAATGCTGTCAGGCATCCTCGCGCTCATCGCCGTGTCAGGAAAACGCGTGCGTGTCAGATGTGCTTTCCTGACAGCTCCAACCCTAGCCATGTCAGGAAAACGGGCACGTCACAGATGCGTTTTCCCGACAACACCCACTCTCGCCGTGTCAGGAAAACGGGTGCGCGACAGATGTGTTTTCCTGACAAAGCCCATTGCTCTTGAGTAACTTGACATTCTGACCAAGACAGAGCTTGCATCCACGGCTGGGCGAGACCAGTTTGCCTCAATCCGCCCACACGTTCTGGAAAAAAGCCAAGTAAGGAAGGCAAACCTATGAGTAGTTACCTGCTGACACAACGCCAACTGCCCTTGGATGAGTCGTGGGATGTGATCGTCGTAGGCGGCGGGCCTGCCGGATGCGCTGCGGCGACGGCCGCCGCGCGTGAGGGCGCCCGAACACTGCTGCTCGAAGCAACGGGAGTGCTCGGCGGAATGGGCACGTCCGGGCTGGTGCCTTGGTTCTGCGGCTACACCGATGGGGAGAAGGTCATTGCCCGGGGCTTGGCCGCACGCGTTCGGGAAGAGCTCTGCAACGGTATGCCGGAGTTGAAAGCGGCTATTGACATACAGCCACTGACCGCGCCGGCCATTGATTCGGAACTACTGAAACGCATCTACGATGACATGGTCACTGAATCCGGCACGACGGTGCTCTTCCACAGCAGCCTGTGCGCGGT
>JAGLDW010000229.1 GCA_023145395.1 Lentisphaeria bacterium
GGCGATGTTGCAGGGAAACTACAGGCGGCCACGCATTGTTTTGTGATCAGCAATATTGACGAAGTCGCTCTTGCCAAAGGCCCGAGCGTACACTTCTACGACCCCGAAAGTCCAGTTTGGCGGGCGATTGTGGACGATGCCTACCCGCTTCTCACTGAGCTGCACTCGTGCTTGCGCAAGATCGGGCCTGGCACGTACGGGTTCAACACCGGTCATCTTTACGATGTCGACAACACGGATCCGGTCAGCCTGTCACGGGCCCTGCTCAAGGGGCGGCAGATGGTCGAGCAATACCGCGACGCTTTTGCCAAGTACCATCCTGCGTTCCGCGAGGCGTTCCTTGCCGCCACTGGCAGTCTGCTTGGCATCCGCGAAACACGCCGCATCCACGGGGACTACATGCTTTCCCTGGATGACTACCAGGCGGGCCGCAGCTTCCCTGATGGCATCTGCCAGACCGCCTACGGGATTGATGTTCATGAAACAAAGCCGTTCGATTGTGAGCTTACCCCCGCGATGATCCCGGCGCTTAAAGAGCGCAACCGCAAGCAGGTCCGCGCGCTCCAGCGTGGTCAAAGCCTCAGTGTGCCGTACCGCTGCCTGACGCCGCAGGGCGTGCGCAATGTCCTGGTGGCGGGTCGCTGCATATCCACCGATCGCGCTACAAACGGCACCGTGCGCATCATGGCCTGCTGCCTGAACACTGGCGAAGCCGCAGGCATCGGCGCAGCGCTGGCCGCCGCGGGCAATGCAGATACGCACGCCGTCGACACGTGCGAAGTTCGCAGGTTGCTGAAGCACTACGGCGCATACCTGGCATGAATGAGGTTGACAGGTTCATTGCTCCAGCGGACCTCGCAAAAGCGGCCGTTAAGCAATAGTGTCAATCTTTCCCGGACGACATTTTTCAGCCCATTTGGAGCCTTGAACAGCGTAAGGAGACGATGATGAAGGGTACTGCTGGAAGCACGATTTCCTATGCGATGGTCGCCGCTGTCGCGCTGGCTGGAACGATTGCCTGTGGCGCCGAGGAGAGGGCTTCGTGGGTGTCTCGCGAGTATCTGTTGAAGAGCCTCGCCTCGGGGGTTGAGAAGATACTCAAGCAGTACCATCTTGAGACGGGCCGTTTCGGACGCGAGCCATGGATCTGCAGTGACCAGAACGCCCTCTTCCCGCTGGCTGCCGCCTGGTCCATCGACGATCCGGCCAATCCCTGGTACCACAGCGACGAAGTGCTCGCCGCGATTGCCAAGGGAGGCGAAGCACTCGTGGACGATCAGGACAAGGACGGGAAATGGACATTCAGGAAGAAGGAC
Organism: Lentisphaeria bacterium; assembly: GCA_023145395.1. Lineage (GTDB taxonomy): Bacteria > Verrucomicrobiota > Lentisphaeria > Oligosphaerales > Lenti-02 > JAGLDW01. The sequence goes on from JAGLDW010000229.1 coordinate 1,317, forward strand.
AACTCGACCTGGGGGCAGATCCACATGCCGTGGACCTACAGCCGCTGGATTCGGGCTTACTTTCTTGTCCGTGAGGCGCTTCCGCCAGCGAGCCGCGAGACGTGGGAACGCGGTTTGCGTCTGGGCTACACGAACATCCGGCGCTACGCAGACGGGGGCACTCACAACATCCCCACGCACCATGCCATGGGTTTGTTCATCGCCGGACAGTGCTTTGGCGAGAAGGAAT
>JAGLDW010000023.1 GCA_023145395.1 Lentisphaeria bacterium
AACCTTGTCCCCCAACCTTGTCCCCGAACTCTGTCGGGATCGATCCGGAATCGACAAGGTTCGGGACGAGGTTCGGGACAAGGTTGACAGATCCGGGTTCGCAGCCAGTCTTGAAGATTCCCGGATAGGATCTAGTTCCCGTTCACACTGCCGTCCTGAACAAACTGCACCAGGTGGACGGGCGAAACGAAGGCGGCGCAGATGTCTTCGAGGCGCTCGCGCAGGCCGTAGTCGTCCGTCACCACCCATACACCGCATCCCCGCCCGCGCTGGACCTCCGCTCTCTTGACGATGTGCGTGTCGGCATTCTGCGAATCTGCGTTGCAGCCGCTGAAGACCACTCGGACCCGCCCCGTCTGTTCGCTTTCGGAGACCTGTCCTGTGCCATCGAACACCACCTCCACCCCTTCAAAGGGGCTCGCACTCCGTTCCAGGAGCCCAACGAGTTTGTCCCGCGCGGCTGCCAGTCCGCACTCTGCCTCGAGCGCGGCCAGCGCCTGTGTGCGCTTGATCACATTGTAGCCATCGACGAGCAGCCATACTCCTGTGCATTCCCCGCTGTCGGCAGCACAGTCGAGGCTCCAAACTTCTGGCACCTGTCCCGGCTCGGCTTCTGCCGGGGATTCCTGCGCGCTCTGCGAATGATCTGTGAGGGCGACTCGCTCACGGCAGAGCGTGCGCAATTCCGCCACCGCTTCGTCGCCGAGCAGCTCCACGGCGATTCTGCTGTCAAGAAGCTGGAGGATGGCCTCCGCCTCTCTGGTTGGATCGGCATTGATGTGCAGTGTCTTGACGCGGGCCTGCAGAAGGAACTCAAGATCGCTCATCCCGGACTCGTCCACGTGGTCGCCCAACTGTGCCGCAAGCATTTTGATCTGTTGGCTGACGAGGCCGTGCAGTTCGTGGATTTCCGGCAGGACGAAGAGAGATTCCTGCACGCTGAGCTCCAGTTCTCCCTGCTGTTTCTCCAGCTCTGCAATACGCTGTCGCAGCGTGGCTCGGACTCCGTGTTCGCGGTCAAGCCGCTGCTGTCGGCGGAGCGCATTCTCGACGCGCTGGGGGAGCGTGTCGTCGCCCTTGCCCGCCGTGTCCTCGGGGGGGCAGGTGGTGATGGTACCCGTGAAGCGGGTCTGGAAGTCGCGCATTCGCTGTGCGAGTTGCAGTTCTGCGCTCTCCCGTGCCTCCGCGAGGGTTTGCTCAATGGTCCGCAATGCGCGCCGGCCCTCGCGTGCGGCATCCCGTGCCTGGGTTTGCGTAGCACCAAGTTCTTCCTGGAGGTGGTGGAGTTTGTCTCGCGTCTTGCCCAGATTCGCCCTGGAGGTCTCCAGTTCGCGCTCCAGTGTGCTCAGCTTGCGTGCCGCGGAGCCATCGTCCGCTGGAACGATGTTCGCAGGATTCGCACACAGTTCTGCAAAGACGCTCAGATCCGGCGGCAACTCCCCGTCCGGCGGATCGCCACGCCAAAGCGTGGGGCGCCGCAGGCATCTCCAGGCACGCGCTTCGAGCGCGGGCCGTCCACACACAGCCAGTGCCGCCAGAACCCT
>JAGLDW010000230.1 GCA_023145395.1 Lentisphaeria bacterium
GCCAGCATCACTGAGAGGAATGGGGGGCCATACCTGACGCTGAGCTATGGCGATGTCGATTGCCGAATCGACTGTCGCAAGTCTGACGAGAACACGCTGCATCTCACCTTCGAGGCACCAGCTGGGAAGCATGTAGAGGCACACCTGCCTTTGATGATGCGGGAGGGGCGTCTACAGCTTGCTCATGGCAGAAAAATCCGGTTAATGGAGGAATCGGTCGTTCTGGAGGCCAGTGAAATCGGCGACAGCTTCCTCTATGGCGACTTGCGGGTGTCAGTTCCCCCGGGCGCCTCTCTCCGCTGGCCTGCCTGGCAGCACAACCAATACAAGAAGGATGGCTCGTCGCCGCTCAAGAATGCCAAGCTGGTGTTGGCGCTGCCCTTCGACAAAACGAGTCGGTACGACGTTGACGTGGTGTATGAGCCGGCACCACCATTTGACGGGATTGCCCTTGAGGCCAGAGACCTCCCAGTCACCCACACGGGAGACACATACACGAAGACTCTCGACATGTTCGGATCTCAGTTCCTTGGGCGGACGAAGGACGGCGACCGCCTGGTCTTCACAGTGAACAGTGTTCCGGCCGGCACCTATGAATTGCTGGGCGAATTCGTCATGGCCTATTCCTACGGAATTGTCTGCGTGTTGGTCGATGGGAAGCCTGTCGGGAAACCATTTGACGGCTACTGCGAGGGTATTGACCGGCAAGGCGAGCGCGTGTCGTTTGGCCAGGTTGAATGGAAGGCTGGCTCGCATGAAGTCGCCATCGAGATTGTCGGCAAGAATCCGAAGGCCACGGAGCGGATCATCAGCGTGAAACGCTGGTTGTTCCGGCCGATCGCAGCGAAATGAAAAGTAGAGATTGGCGTGCCAGTTTCCGACTGCTTCGGAAGTTCGCAGGGCACGGCCGCTGGGGACATCGGCCCTCCACGGTGTGCGGAGTTCGCAGGGCACGGCTGCTGGGGACATCGGCCCTCCACGGTGTGCGGAGTTCGCAGGGCACGGCCGCTGGGGACATCGGCCCTCCACGGTGTGCGGAGTTCGCAGGGCGCGGCTGTCCTTTT
>JAGLDW010000231.1 GCA_023145395.1 Lentisphaeria bacterium
AGGACGATATCTCCGGCGGAATCCACTTCGAAGATCTTGCCTCCGGTCGTGGTCCAGATCAGCCATATGCCGGTGGTTTTGTGGAGGGACCCGACATTGAACTTGAGTCGGGTCACGTCGGCGCGGGTCAGGCCCATGGCGGCGAAGGGAATGCGGAGTTCGCAGGTCCAGCCCTTCTCCTTTGGCTTGGTGACACAGGTTGTCTGGTGTTCAAGGATGCTCGCTTGCTCCTTGGTTGCGCCGCCGTGGGTGGTCCCAACGACCCCTCCTCCGGCCCGGACCCAGAGCATGAAGATGGCAGTGCGCTTGGCGGGATTCGCGTTCCGGAAGGAGATTTCCAGGCCGTCGCCGGCGTAGGGCTCGGGCGATGGGGTTAGGGTGTCCGCACGGCTGTGGTTGATCTCGAAAGCGAGCAGCAGGGCATTCCCGTCGGCGGCGGCACAGAACCGGTCAGTCAGTCCCGCTTCATTGCCATCGGGGCTCAGGTGCATCTCGCCAACCCGGCTGGCAGTGTCCCAAGGCCATTCGCTCACATCCCCATCGAGCTTGAATGCCGCCGGTGGTGCGAGTGCTGGCAGGCGGCGGGATGTATCGTCGGCACCACCTTGGACTACAGTCTCGACTGCAGTCAGCGGCTTCAGCGGTGCGTCGAGGGAGGCGGCATGCAGGTTGCCTGTGCGAATGCAGGCTTCCCATAGCGCTGCGGTCCGCTCCAACACGGGTGTCGTGCAGTCTTGAAACACATTGTCACGCATCAGATTCGGCAACGCGCGCCCCAGTTTGTCCGGCAGCAGTTCGAGGGTGGCGCAGTTTGGCAGATCGAAGCCCTGGAACTGGTTGCCAAGGAGATTGAATCGCCCGTTGAGCTTGATCGCACTGCGCACGTCCTCGGCCCGCCCGCGCGTGATCACATTGTCGCGAAACATCGAGGTGGCGCTGCCGTAGACATCGAGGTGAACCGGCGCCATGCAGTCGGTGATGATGTTGTCATGGATATTCCAGCGTGCCTGCGGAGGGAACAGCTGGAAGGAGTCGCCCGGTTTCATTTCCGGGCGCGGCTCGGCAAGAGTGAAGCGAAGCGTGTCCGGATCAAAATCGGTGATCGTGGACATTTCGTTGCCGGCGGCCCAGGCCAAG
>JAGLDW010000232.1 GCA_023145395.1 Lentisphaeria bacterium
TTCAATCCGAAACCGCAGTTGCGGATCAGGTTGTCGTGCACGATGACGCCCTGGATTCCCTCGGTGATTGAGATGCCTGTGGTGGCGATGATGCGCTCGCCGCGCACGTAGATTTGGTTGTCGGAGGCGATGACGTGCGACGCGTCGATCTTGATTCCGGTGCGGCTGCGCGGCTTGTCGCCGCGGTAGGTGAGGTCGATGATGTTGCCGGTGATGGTCATGTTCTTGGCCGCGAAACTGGTGCGAGTTGTGCGTCCGGAAACCGTGATGGCATCACCGTTGTAGTTAAGGAAGATATTGTTTGCGATTGTGACCTGGCGCGCACCGTGGTTCACCACGATTCCGGCGCAGCGCCCGCCGCTCTCGAACACATTGTCCCGGATCATGGCTTGGCCACAGCCCAGCTCGTTCAGATGCTCCGGCCGGGAGTTCATGTCGCCGATCGTGAATGGGCCGGCGTTGCGTATGTAGTTGCCGACTAGGCGGATGAAACGTCCCGGTCCCTCGTAGGCATGCCAGCCCACGCCATCGATGCGGCAGTATTCGACCGTCGTGTTCTCGGAGGTGTCGTTGTTGTTGAAGGCGTTGGCGGCGCAATCCGTCACGCTGCAGCGCCGGAAGGTCAGGGTGCGGGTGTAGCAGGCCGGATCGGACTTGCCCGACACGCGGCTCACCCCCTGGCAGTAGAAGGCTTCGGATGCCATTTTCGACACGTGCACATTTTCGACCAGCATGTTCTCCACACCGTGGAACTTCATGGCCGAGCAGGGCTTGAGGGCGCAGCACCAAAACGATTTCTTGTTCACGTTGCGCATGGTGCCGGGTTTCTGCGCGAGCGAGGTATGCCCGACCATTTTAAGATTGCGGATCGTGACATTTCTGCCGCTGTAGATGGAGAAGATGGCGCCCACGCCGTCGCTGATGTCCAAAAACGTCTTTTCGCCGCTTCTGCCGGCGATGGTGATGTTGGCGTTGCGGAGGACGAGTCCCCGGTCCAGCCGGTAGTGCCCGTCCGGCACGAAAAGATTGCGTTTGAGCTTGAGGGCTGCATCGAGTGCACGCTGCAGCGCTGCCCGGTCCAGATGTCGTAGGACCGCGTCCTCCGCTGTTCGCGTGGGGGTGTCGCGCAGCACGATGGTCTTGCCTTCGATGCGCTCGATGATGGTTGTCAGCTGCGTGCGTGCGTTGACGCTGAGAACATGTCCCGGCTGGAGTTTGTCGGTGTCCTTGAACCGGATCTCGAGCCCTCCGCTGAGCGCCTGCCAGTCGCCCGTGACCTCCACGTCGCGCCCCTTCCAGGACCGCGCCAAGTCATCGCTCCAGCGGAAACGGCGTGGATTGACGGCCGTGAGTTCGACGAGGAACACCAGCCAGTCGCCGCCGCTGCCGTCGAACCCGCGGAGCTCGAGCGCGTCGTCGAAGGCCACATCACAGCGCCCGTACATCTTCAGCGGTCCTCGAACGGTGCGCGCACTGTACTCCGGGTGGCACTTGGACAGAGCCACGGCCTGCCCGACCTCGAAATCGCCGGGGGCGCTCACCGCGATCTCGCGTGACCCGGCGACCACCTTGGCCACCGTCTCGAAACCGGACCCGCTCGCGCCGAAATCGCGCGCGTTGATCCATTGTCCCGCGCCGCCCGCGTCGAACGCCACCGGAGTCAATTCGGCCGCATCCACCTCGGCTGTGGCGCCGGCCGCAACCGCGAGAGCGAGATGGAATTCCACTTCTGGGAGCAGGTATCGACACGTGAAGACCCGCCATGGCGCCGTGTTGCCAAGGCTCGCGACGATGTCCCCCGAAGACGTGTCCACCGTCACCACCGTCGGCGATTTTCCGGGTGTTCTCGACTCGTAGCTTCTCAACCCGACGGGTCCCCCCCGGTAGCGCACTCGGAAATCGAGTGCGTTGCACCCCTTGAGTTGCTCGGGCGTAATCGTTGGCATCACGATGTGTGCATCCCGCTCCGGAGGCGCGCTGATGCGCAGGACATGCCCAATGGCGGGATCCTTGTCTTTCACGATCTCGAGTTCGCCCTTGAACCAGGCATTGGGCCGCCAGCCTTCAGGAAGAAGATTTGTCGATTTGAGGGTCCAATCCAAGTATTTGCCACCCATTTCCGGCACTCCGGGGGCAGGCGTCAACACCTCGAACCCCCCATTGGGCAGCAGGATCTTTTGCGCGGGCGTCGCCGCCCCGTCCTCCGCTCGGAGAGGCACCCCCAAAAAAAACAGAGCCACGCCCATGGTGATTGCCAAGTATCTCATTGGATTCTGACCTCGTGTCGCTATTTCCCCCTTGGGAACAACGGGAACTCTCGATACTCCGCTTGTGCTGCTGGCGTGCTACCGGACGCCAGAAAAAAGCGGTTGCCGCAGTCATCTCCTACAGCCACTTGGCAAAGAATTCGATCGTTTTTGAGGGCACGACTTCGTGTCCCGAATCGTGCAGAACCAACTCTGCTCGTTCGCCGATGCCGAGACGGTCGTAATGCGCTTTGGCTTCCTTCCATTCATCCTCCACGAAGGGCCACCACGAGATGCCGTCCGCTTTGCCGGTCTGCGACATGAACGGGCGAGGGCAGATCAGGGAGACCAGGTCGCTGTCTGAAAACTCCGGCAACCATCCCGGGACGAAGGCGTGTTCCTCTCCGGTCTCAAGAAAACAGGAGTATCTAGGATCGGGAACGACCATCTTTTTTCGGCGGTCATTGAACCAGGCAATGCAGCAGGCGGCTTTGATGCGCTCAATGACGGGGGTGAACATCAAGGTCGCCGTGCCGCCAAGGCTGATGCCGGACATGCCCAGACGAGATGCGTCCATGTCGTCCCGGGTTTCGAGGTGGTCAATCAGTTTCTCGAGTTTGAAGCATTCAAGTCCAAAGAGTGTCGTGCCGCATAGGTGGGCGAGCCGTTCGAGTCGATTTCGTCCAGGCCCAGTGGTGCGATTGACCGGCGCCACCACTGCGAATCCAGCCGCCAGCAATGCCTTGCCATACTGACCGTAGGTACTACTTGGGTTGATATGTCCGAAAACGTGGAAGGGCGAACTGCCGATCCCATGCTGACAGATCACCACAGGGGGTTTGGCGTGTGCTGTTTTCCTGGGCAAGGCAACCACGGCCCGACTGACAACGCCAGGGAGAAACTCGAATGAGACCCATTCAGCCGTGTAGTCGTCGCCGTCATGAAATGGCCGCGTGCATACAGCCGGTTCGAGCACCTCGTCCATCTCAAAACAGCCGAGCACCTGGCGCCACGCTTGACGATTTGGCGCCGTCGAAGTCAGATAGGCCTCCACGGAACCATAGTCGCGGTGCCACGTGACCCCGGCTCCTGTGCACCGTCCCGCCAAGTAGGTTTCCAGCTCGTTCGCATACAGTCGCTGGAAATTGGCGAACTCAGTTTCAATGCGTTCTGGACTCTTGCAGCTGACATCTTCAAGAAACGGATCCATGACAATCTCCTTGCCGTACCGTGAGCATGGTGAGAATCTCTTCAACCACGGGGACGAATGAGGGTAACAGTCGTGAGACGGGCTGTCAAGGAGCGGATAGGTCGCGGGCGCGCCTTGTACGGTGGGCGGCCCCCCGACTGCCATCGCAATCCGCGCCGCGCGGGAACCGGTTCGGGCAGCTGGACGAATGGTCGACCGTTCAAGTCCTCCAGACGGCCTTGCCCCGTCCCTCCCTTTGGTGTGGATTTCGGATAGTTTGGATTGACCGTCTGCTGAATCACGCGCACCAGTTCGTCCGCAGCGATCCTTCGGCCCGATTCCTTCCCATCCGTTCCATTGGCGCTGCGAACACTGGCGATGTGCAGACCCTTCACCGTGCAATCCTTGTCAGGCGAAAAAACCTCGACCCATCGGTTCGGGTCGTTCTTGTCGAACTTGTAGGTTTGAGAGACTGGACCGATTGCGACCAGCGTGAAGGACTTGCCACCCTCTCGCTTTGGGGCAAAGCCCAGCCTGACATCGCGGATCGTCAATCCGTCCACGTTGGAATGGATTTGGAAGAGCGCCGCGCCAATACGACGATCCACCCGTACATCGCTGAAAAAGAGATTCTTCATGTTTCCGATCGGGTCGGCAAAGTCCACAGTCCGGCCAAGTTCCAGATTTGGCTGGTCATACATCTTGAACGTGCGAATGCCGGCGACGCCCCTGATCACGCAATCCTCGATCGTGCAGTCCAGCGTATTTCCAGCGCCAAAGTGCTTTGTTCCCGCCAGGAGCCGGATCTCCGACCGATGCTCCCCCTGCTTCCCCCTCTTTCCAGTGTCCGACTCAGCCACCGGACTGCCATCCACATTCTCCACAAGCAGGTGATGGATTGGGCCGAACGTCATCACGGTGTTCTTCCAGTCCCACGCATTGAGCGCCAGCATGTCATCGCCCATCACTCCTTGCGCATTCCGGATTTCGCGAATGACTCCGTAGCTCGCCGGGCCGTTGACATGCACGCCATCGCGCCGGTGGTTCTGGAAGCGGATATCCTCCACCAAGAACTGGGAGCAATTGCTGATCTGCACCCCGTGCGGGCGGCATTCACGAATGGTCACGCCAGACACCCGCACACTCCGGACACTGTTCAGTAGAATCACTCCATGCGAGGGAAGCGCCCCCTTTGGGTCCGCCAGGCCGCGAGTGTTGCCATTGGATTGCCGTCGCTGATTTGTCGCCAACGTTGTCCAGATCCCCCCGGTGATCACGATGTCATGGTCCGCGTCGGCTGCCAACTCCACCGGACCGGCGTGGCCGTTGGCCAGGTGTTCGTTGCGCACCATGCAGCAATTGGAGCCCGGTTTGAGCCTGATTTCCGCTTTTGGATCAACGACGAGCTGTTGTCCCGATTTCAGAATTAGTGGAGCATCGATGTAATAGGGTTTCAGGCGGTGCTCAATGCGCACGATTTTGTTTTCGCGCAGCGCAACTCGAATCGCTGCAGTCCAGACCTCGGCGGTTACCGAGATGGTCTGTTCGCCACCTCCCTCCTTGGGCCACACTTCCTGCCACGTGTCCGTGCGGACCAATTCGCGATAGCGTGTCACCGAACAGGCGTCCTTTGCCGGCGCGACGTCGGGCACCCGCACGCGATCCAAGATCGCCCGCGCACAATCCGCCTCCCGCCGTCTGAGCATTTTGTCCAAAGTGTCCTCACTCTTCACATTGGGCATCACCACGGCAATCAGGATCAGACAGACCGTCTTCCGTGTTGCTCCGCAGTTCAAGAATCGATCTCCCATTTCCCTATGCGTTGCCGAAGAAGTGTTGCCACACCTTCCGCATCGCGAGGATTGTCTGGTCGATGTCCTCGTCCGTGTAGCGTTGGTCCACCGGCAGTCGCATGACCGTGCGCTGCAACTCGTCCACGTTGGGACACGAGTCTGGATCGTAGACCGTGTCCTGCCAGAACGAGGGGACTTTGTCCGTGAGAGCGTAGAACCGTTTTCGGGAAATCAGCTCGGTGCGCAGAATATTATTGGACGGGGACATGCCCGTGCTCATGGTGACTCCCTCCGCTCTCATCGCGGCCACAAGTTCGCTGCGGTCGGGAATCTCGCCCGTGTAGCGGGATGCTAGCGGCCACCACGATGGCTCGCCGCCATCGCAGATCGCAGGCAGATCCAGATGGGGCAGATCCGACAGCTCTTCGTAGTACCGCTTGACGATCGCGTCACGCCGGGAGACCACAAACGGCAGCTTGTTGAGCTGAGCCAGGCCAACAGCCGCCTGGAGCCCGCTGGGCCGGTAGTTCATGCCGAAAAATGGAATGGGCTCCTGGCCCCGCGGAATGGAAGGATCGCGTTGGTACGTCTTGTCGTGAAAGAGGGTGGCGACCCGCGCGGTGTCCTCGTCGTTCGTCATCACGAACCCACCGTCCCCGCAGCTCATTTGCTTGGACTCGTTCATGCTGAAGCCGCTCGCATGGCCAATCGTGCCAAGGTACCTGCCCTTGTATTTGCCGCCGTGGGCCTGCGCGCAGTCCTCGAGAATCCGGACACCCGTGTCGTCGCTGATCCGCAGGAACTCGTCCATGTCGCAGGGCAGGCCCGCCATGTGCACCGTGATGATTGCCTTGGTGCGCTCGGTGATGCGCTCGCGCACACTGGATGGACTAATCAGGCGCGTCTCCAGATCAATATCAGCAAAAATCGGCACTGCGTGAAGCATGAGTATCGCGGCCACTGTGCCGATATCGGTCATCGGCGTGGTGATCACCTCGTCCCCCTCGGATACACCCAGCGCCGCTAGGCCTGTGTTCAGCGCCGTGGTCCCCGAGGTGACCATGACCACATGTCCGCCCCCAAAGAACTTGGCCACCTGCTCCTCGAACTCCCTGACCTTGCCCCCAGGGCCCATCAGCCGACCACTTTCAACCACCTCCCTCAGCATGGCGAGTTCTTCTTCGCCGTACCGGTTCGGCATGTGGAACGGGGTCGGTTTGGCCTTGGGTCCACCGTTGATCGCGAGCTTGTCCATCGTTGCTACTCCAGCTGCCGTGCGTGTTGCGTCTCTCTGGGCACCATGCCTGGAAACCAATGATCTCTCGAGTAATCTTCCCATGGTTAGCCCCCATTCAAGTTGTTTGGGCAGAGGGAAGAGTCAAGGAGCCCTTCGAGGATCCCGCTGGCAAGACTCTGTACGGCTGGACCACATCCAGATCATCGCTGTGATCCACTTCAAGCGCGACCCCGA
>JAGLDW010000233.1 GCA_023145395.1 Lentisphaeria bacterium
TCCAGCCGCTGGTGATGGTGGTGTTTGGGTGAAGACTATTGTGTGGGAACGGCACTTGTATGATGACGATGCCCGATTTGCGCCATATATTCCTGTCCAGACGGTATTTGTTCATGGCAACATGCAGATGCTTGGATCGCTTTTTCCGAACAGGAGTAGGCTCAATGTCCCCACTGTATCGACCGACGGCGCCGGGCTGCCTTGCCGGTATCTGCTTGATTGCACACTGCGCGGTGTCTGCGGAACATTCAGCAGACGATGTGGAGTGGACGCGGAAGCTTGGCCAACCATTCTACTCCGGACACATTCTACCCACGCCGAAAAACGCCGAGTACAAAGACGACACGATTCCACTCGCTGACGGAGTCGCCGGACGGATCCAGTGCAGTACGGAATTCGAATACTCAGGGCCGACTCGCCCTTTACTTGAGCGGCTGTTCACGAAGCGTTTCCGGGCCTACGGACAACTCTTCGGAGAGACAGCGCTGAGGCAGGACAAAGAGACATCGGTCCGAGTCATCTTTACGCTGGCCTCAAATGGAAACGTGAGTGCTCTGCTGGATCGTTTTGGGCTCCGGGGCAAAGCCGCGTCGCTCCAACCGCAGGGCTACCTGCTGGACATCCGGACAGATGGCATTCTCTGCGTCGGCAAGGATGATCAGGGGCTGGTCAATGCGTTGGCGTCACTGTTGCAGTTGGTGCATGTCAAAGACGGCAAGCTCGTTGCACGTTGCGCGCATGTGGTGGATTTTCCCACATTCACGACACGATACACCTCAGACTACTTCCCCCTCGGGACCAATTTCTACGAATGGATGGCGCTGAACAAGATCAATGGGTTCAGTTGCGGGTACGCAAACTACTTCAAGTGGACCGGGCTCGAGCCGCAGCAGGAGAACGCCCTGGCCCAGATTCGGCAGTTCACCGCCGACTACCAAGTCATGAGCTTCCTGCCTCAGATTCACATCGGTGGGAGAAGGCCGGACTTTGCCCCGGCCATCGATGCCGGCGACGCGAAACAGGTGCAGACATTGCTCGCCACCATAGAGAAAATCATGGAACTCTCAGGCGCGCGCAGCGTGTTGCTGCTCTGGGACGATGTCAAATCCGTCCTGCCCGGGGAGAAGGCACGGGAGCAGTTCAAAACGCTTGGCCAGGCTAGTGGCTACGTGGCAGACTGCGTATACAAGCGGATGCAGGAGCTCTATCCCGGATCGACACTGATTTTCTGTCCGCCGCATTACCAAGGGCTCAAACACAGACGTTGGCAGGGCGAGTTGGGCGTCGAGGCGCGCCAATACATGCGCGACGTGCGCTCGTGGAACCGGAACATCGTCCTGGCCTGGACAGGTCCGGTAACAGAGAGCCGGACAATTGCCGATCAGGATATTATGCTCTACAAGGCGCTGATGAATGAAGATCGCAGGCTGTTCTACTGGGACAACACCTGGCATTACCACCAACCCCTGCGCAACTTCCACGCGCAGTATCCGAAGGACTTTGTGGAACACTGCGTGGACCGGACGGCCTACATCAATATCAACGCCCGCCTGCCGATCGGGAAGTTCTTCTCGGTAACCGCGATGGACTACTACTGGAATCCCGTGGCGTTCGAGGCGCGGCGCTCGTGGCGCGAGGCTGTTGCGCAATTCATGGGTGAAGCGGCCGTACCCGTTGCGGAGCGTTTCTACGCATTCCGCGGGGATGGGTACTACTACCACTTCTCGCGCGGCGCGGATATCCCGGCATTCAGGGGGATCCTGACCGACCTGGAGGCGGCAAGCATGGAAAAGGGCATCGTCGACTATTGCTGGTACATCTACAACCAGATCTGCAAGATTCAGGGCAAAGATTCACTCACCCACGAATAACGGGCCGCAATGGTAATCGACGTACACGCACACCTGTTCCCGGACTCGCGGCAGAACGAGGCGTTCCTTGGCGAATGCCAACACGCTGCGGATGAAGGCAATTCGACTGTACCCGGGCTACCACGGCTATGACCTCGGTGCGATGGTGGGGACGCCCGATTTCGACGCGGTGATGCACGTGGCTGCCGAATGCGGCCTGCCCGTGTGTGTTGCGCTGTTGGTGGAGGATCCACGCCAGCACCACTTCATCGTGCAACCTCTGCCCGTCGCGCCCGGCGCCCTCATACAGATGATCCGGACATATCCGAGTGTGAACTTTGTCCTCGAACGTGTGTCTCTCGGGGTTTTCAAAGCCGTCGCCGCGGGCGCTGACACCGCCGCGAACTGGTTTGTGGAGACCTCAAGCCGGTTTCTCATGGTCAGACCGCAGGACTGCCCAGACTACCCGCACTGTGGCTTGCCGGACCTCATCGAGGTGCTTGGGTCTGATCGCGTTCTGTTTGGCACGGATCTTCCCCTGCAGTATCCACACGTTGCCATGATGAAAATCGCCGCACTGGGACTGGATGCGGAAACAACGGCAAAGGTCATGGGCCTCAACGCCGCACGACTGCTGGGGCTGGAGCCGCCGCGAAAAGATCCATGAGCAGGTTGGAAGGTGGACGGTCGAGGGTGGAGGAACAGAGACGCACAGGCTTGGCGAAAACCGAAAATGTGAGCCGCACTAGCGGAAACCACCTGGGAAATGCATTTGACACACTCTCCCGGTAGTCATAGTCTATGGAGGGAGTGAAGCGTGACCCCGGTGATCACTACCAAAACCGTCGAATGCCGTCCGGCATCGCAAGGAATGCGAGATGTGGGGAAAAAGACCGGGAAATACCCCATGTCGTCCATACAAGAGTTCTCCAGAAGCATGAATGAAGGAAAAACATTGCAGGGGAAAGGCAAGTGTCTGGCACCGGAGGTGAAATTCACCTTCCTCGTGCTCGGGATTCTGCTGTCCGCGGCGGCCATTGCCAGTCTTCTGAGGGGGCAGAACCCGTTTCCTGAAATTCTGATCCCAGTGAGCGTCCTTGTTCCTGTTGTATGGCTTGGCGCAGAAGTGAACGGTTGGCGTCTGAGAGCCCGTGTCCTGCTGGGTGTAGGGACTTTGGTTTGTGTGGTACTTGCCACTAGTTATCTTGCCGGGATCTTGCCATCGTATGAGAGCTTCCACCATCGTGTGGGCATGGAGAAACTCGGAGAACTCTTGCAGGAGGGCCAGAACGAAGCCGTATCGCAAGCAGTTGCCAGGTACAACGAAGTCACTGCCCAAGGTGGAAATACGTTTTCCGCAATATCGGCAATGGAAAAGCTCCTTTCAGAGCGCGACGGAGACAAAGAAACTGAGGAGAACTAGTTGGTGCTGTTGACGCCGCACCCCTGTCGCTTCGCGCGGGGGCGCGACGCAGCAGACCATAGTGTTATCTCGGAGAAAACAGAATGG
>JAGLDW010000234.1 GCA_023145395.1 Lentisphaeria bacterium
ATCGGTCGGATCGGTCGGATCAGTCGGATCGGGTATCGCCGCGGCGGTCGCGGCGTCTGCGTCCGAGTGGGGGATACCGCCAGTTGGCCAGCTTCCAGACGACTACGCTCATCTACGATGCGACAGTCTGGTTCTGCGAGAAGTTTGTGAACTCCCGTTCGCGCACCGTCGATCAGATGGTGCAGGCAGCCCGTTCGGGGCGGCAGAATATCGCCGAAGGCAGCCGCGCGGCAGCGACCTCGTCGCAGACCGAGCTGCGCCTGGTTAATGTCGCTCGCGCCAGTCTCGAAGAGCTGTTGCTCGACTTCGAGGATTTCCTGCGCCATCGGCGCCTGCCGTTATGGGTGCCAGATGCGCCGGAGGCAATGGCCGTGCGACAGGTGCCACGCAAATTCCGGGAAGATCGGACCGATCCCTCTGATCCGTCTGATCTTGCCGACCTCACCGATCAGCAGCGGGGGGAGTTGTATGCACCATGGCTTGAACACACCGACCCTGGGATCAGGGCCAATGCCACCATCTGTCTGATCCATCAGGCAAACTACTTGCTGGACCAGCAAATCGATGCGCTCGAAAGACAGTTCGTCGAGGGTGGTGGCTACAGCGAACAACTTGCCGCCGCCCGGCTGGTGGAGCGCAGCCAGAGAAAGCAGAGCGGAACAGACCCCATCGCCAATTGCCCGCAATGCGGAAAACCTATGGTCCTGCGCACCGCCAAAACCGGTCGCAATGCCGGTTCCCAGTTCTGGGGGTGTTCTGGCTATCCCGACTGCCGTGGTGCCTGTCCACTGGATGGGAATCTGCTTGATCGGTCGGATCGGCCGGATCAGTCGGATCAGGAGAGAGCGACGGCAACAGCAACAGTAAGCAGGGCATGATGCCGGAACTGCTCACCGGAAGGACACGGTTGATATGAAAGAAAGCCAATGCATTGAATGGAAGGCGTCCTGGCGTGACGATTATCTGCGTTGGATTTGCGGTTTTGCCAATGCCGATGGCGGTGTGTTGGTCATCGGAAGGGACAACCAGGGCGGGGCTGTCGGGGTGGACAATGCCAGGAAGCTGATGGAAGAGCTGCCCAACAAGGTGCGCGACCTGCTTGGCATCGTGGTGGATGTGAATCTACAGCAGGAGAACGGCAAGGAGCTCATCGAGATCGTAGTGGAGCCATATCCCTGCCCGATCAGCTATCGAGGCGAATACCACTATCGCAGCGGCAGCACCAAACAGGAACTCAAGGGCGCCGCCCTGGACCGTTTTCTATTGCGCAAGCAGGGCCGTCACTGGGATGGTGTTCCCGTGCCCCATGTCGCCGTCGGAGATCTCGATGCACAGGCGTTGGCGCACTTCCGCAAGCAGGCACTGAAAAGCCAGCGTCTTTCCGCGGAAATACTGGAGGAACCGGATCGGGCATTGCTTGGCAAGTTGCATCTGATGGAGGGCGACTACCTCACGCGAGCAGCCACGTTGGTATTTCACCCGGAACCCGAACGCTTTTTCACTGGTGCCTACATCAAGATCGGTTTTTTCGAGAGCAACGTTGATTTGCGCTATCAGGACGAGGTCCACGGCGATTTGCTTATGCAGTGCGATCGGACGATCGAGATACTGCATGCCAAGTATTTGAAAGCCCTGATTTCCTACGAAGGTCTCCAGCGGCTTGAAACCTATCCCATACCAGATCCTGCTCTGCGCGAAGCGCTCTTGAATGCTGTTGTGCACAAGGATTATGCCAGTGGTATCCCGATTCAGATCAGCGTCTACCCGGATAAGTTGATGATTTGGAACCCAGGGCAACTGCCGCCCGACTGGACCGTTGAGAACCTGCTTGAGAAGCACTCCTCAGAGCCGTTCAATCCAGATATTGCCAACGCCTTCTTCAGGGCCGGCAAGATCGAGGCGTGGGGACGTGGCATTGAGCGCATCTTGGAATCCTGTGCGTCGGCAGATGTGCCCGTACCGCAGTTGCGACATGAAAAAACGGGGTTGTGGACAGTGTTCCCCTTTCCGAACGAGCAGATTGACTTGGGAGGAGGCGGAGGAACTACCCAGACGGAGAAAACTAGGGAGAAAACTAGGGTAGAAACGCCGGTAGAAACGCCGGTAGAAACGCCGGTAAAGACCCCGGAACGGATTCTCGCAGTTCTCGGCACCCACCCGGATTGGACACTTGCCCAGGTCGCCCAGGCGATTGACAAGTCCCTTAGTGCCGTGGAACGAGCGGCGCGCAAGCTGGTTGAGGCAGGACTCCTGCGTCACGTCGGCCCACGCAAGGCGGGTCACTGGGAGGTGTTGAAATGAGTAGTGGTGTAGGCCAACCTGAACGCGCCACGCAGAATCGGGTCATTGCCCTGTTCTGCGACGAACTGGGCTACCGCTATCTCGGCGACTGGTCCGATCGCGACGGCAACAGCAACATCGAGGCGAGCCTGCTCTCGGCTTGGCTGACCAAGCGTGGCTATACGTCGGCCCAAATCAGTGTTGCCCTCCACAGGCTCCGCACCGAAGCGGACAACCACAATCGCACGCTCTACGGCAACAACCAAGCAATCTACAATCTACTGCGCTATGGCGTGTCCGTGAAAGTCGAGGCGGGTGCGGTGACGGAAACCGTACACCTTGTCGACTGGGAGAAACCGAAGCGAAATGACTTCGCCATCGCCGAGGAGGTCACACTCAAGGGAAATCATGAGCGGCGGCCGGACCTCGTGCTCTATGTGAATGGCATCGCCATCGGGGTCTTGGAGCTGAAGAACAGTCGGGTGAGTATCGGTGATGGCATCCGGCAGAATCTTTCCAATCAACAGCCCGAGTTCAATGAATGGTTCTTCAGCACAGTGCAGTTCGTCTTCGCCGGAAACGATTCCGAGGGCCTGCGCTACGGCACCATTGGCACGCCGGAGAAATATTTTCTGAAGTGGAAGGAAGACGAAGCCGAGGACAGCCTCTTCAAGCTGGACAAGTACTTGGCCAAGATGTGCCGCAAAGACCGGTTGATCGAACTGATGCACGACTTTGTCCTCTTCGACGGCGGCATGAAGAAGCTGCCGCGTGTGCACCAGTATTTTGGTGTCAAGGCTGCACAGGTGTCTGTGCGCGACAAAAAGGGCGGCATCATCTGGCATACGCAGGGCAGTGGCAAGAGCATCGTGATGGTGTTGCTCTCGAAATGGATTCTTGAGAACAACCCCAACGCCCGGGTCGCGATCATCACGGACCGCGACGAGCTGGATAAGCAGATTGTCGGAGTGCTCAGAGAGGCGGGCATGATTTCCAAGGACGACGAGGATCACCAGGTTCGTGCTACGAGCGGTCGTGACCTCATGACCAAGCTCGGGCAAGCCAGACCCCGTCTGCTCTGCTCGCTGGTGCACAAGTTCGGACGCAAGGATGTGGACGACTTTGATGCTTTCATCAAGGAACTGGAGGCCCAGCCCAGCCAGACCGTGGGCGAGATCTTCGTGTTTGTGGACGAGTGCCACCGGACGCAGAGCGGAAAACTGCACCGGGTGATGAAGGCCATGATGCCCAACGCGGTATTCATCGGTTTTACTGGCACCCCGTTGCTCGCTAGAGACAAGGCGACGAGTCTGGAGGTCTTCGGTGGCTACATCCACACCTACAAGTTCAGCGAGGGTGTCGAGGACGAAGTCGTGCTGGATCTGATCTATGAGGCGCGGGATATCGATCAGCGGCTTGGCTCCAAGGACAAGATCGACGCTTGGTTCGAGGCCAAGACGAAGGGACTGAACGATTGGCAGAAGACCGAGTTGAAGGGGAGATGGAGCACGTTGCAGAACGTGCTCAGCTCCCGCTCGCGCATGGACCGCATGGTGAGCGATATCGTCTTCGACTTCAGTGTCAAGCCACGACTGTCCAGCAAGCGCGGCAATGCGATTCTAGTGGCCTCCAGCATCTACGAGGCGTGCAAGTATTTCACGTTGTTCCAGAAGACGTCGTTCAAGGGCAAGAGCGCGGTGGTGACGTCCTACAATCCGCAGGTGAAGGATGTGACGCTTGAGGAAACTGGTGCCAACACCGAGACCGACAGGCAATGTATCCACACTACCTACACGGAACTGCTGAAGGGCGTCGATGCCAAGCCTGGCATGAGCAAAACCGAGACCTATGAGGAACGGGCAAAGACACTGTTCACCAAGGAGCCAGCAAACATGAGGCTGCTTGTGGTGGTGGACAAGCTGCTCACCGGCTTTGACGCGCCGCCCTGCACCTACCTCTACATCGACAAGTCCATGCAGGATCACGGCCTGTTTCAGGCGATCTGCCGCGTCAACCGCCTGGACGGAGAAGACAAGGATTTCGGCTACATCGTGGACTACAAGGACCTCTTCAAGAAAGTGGAGAACGCCATTGCCGTCTACACCTCGGAATTGGACCACAGCGCCGACGGAGCCGATCCCGAGGTGCTATTGAAGGATCGCCTCAAGAAGGGAAAGGAACGGCTCGACAACGCGCTGGAGGCACTCGCTCTGCTGTGCGAGCCGGTCAAGCCGCCCGAGGGCGAACTGGAACATATCCACTATTTTTGTGGCAACACGGAGATTCCGGCCGATCTCCAGAAGCGGGAGCCGCAGCGGGTTGCACTCTACAAGGCGACCGTGGCATTGGTGCGCGCCTATGCCAACATCGGCGATGAGCTGGAGGCTGCCGGATATGACACCGCCGACATCGTTCGCATCAAGAAGCAGCTCAAACACTATCTGGACATCCGTGAAATCATCCGCAAGGCCAGCGGAGAAATGCTCGATCTCAAGGCCTACGAAGCTGACATGCGACACCTGATCGACACCTACATCGAGGCAGACGAACCGAGGACGATCTCGCCCTTCGACAACATGGGTCTGCTCGACCTGATCGTGAAAACTGGCATTGCCGAGGCGATCTCGTCGCAGCTTGGAAGCATGAAGGGCAACAAGAACGCAGTGGCTGAGACCATTGAGAACAATGTCCGTCGCAAGATCGTCAAAGCACACCTGAACGACCCGGCTTTCTATGACAAGATGTCGGCGCAGTTGCAGGAGATCATCAGGTTGCGGAAGGCTAGGGCCATCGAGTACGAGGAGTACTTGCAGCGTATCGCGAAACTGGTGAAAACGGTGGAGGCTGGACAGGCGGAGGATACACCGGATACGCTGAACACACCAGGCAAGCGCGCGCTCTACAACAATCTGATGGTGGATCACAGCGACGCAGGGCAAGACATCTCCTCCGAGCCCGTGAATCAGTATGGAGCGGACGCACGGAAGCGGGCGTTGACTCTCGCCGTGCAGATCGACGCCGCTGTGAAGCAGGTTCGGCTGGATGGATGGAAGGGAGTTCGCCCTCGCGAGCAAGTCATCAGGGGCGCCATGTACGAGATTCTACAGGACAAGGCCGAGGTAGAGCGGATTTTTCTAATCGTCAAGGCACAGGACGAGTACTAATGATGTCGCAGATCAAGCTGGGTGACATCATGGTGGACGTGATTTTGAAGGATATCAAGAACGTCCATCTCAGCGTCCACCCTCCGACCGGTCGCGTGCGCATCTCGGCGCCGAAGCACATGAGCATCGACACCATTCGCATCTTCGCGATCTCCAAACTCAACTGGATCAAGAGGAAGCAGACGGAGCTGCAGGAACAGGAACGCGAGACGCCGCGTGAATATCTGGACCATGAAAGTCACTACGTGTGGGGGAAACGCTTTCTACTGACAATCTCCGAGTGCGAGGGATCGCCCCGCATCGAGCTGGAGCATAATCGCATGCTTCTGCGAGTGCGGCCGTGCATGGCCGCAGACAAGAGGCAAGCTCTGGTGGAGGGATGGTGTCGAGAGCAGCTAAAGAAGGCGCTTCCGCCATTGCTCGCGCGCTGGCAGTCACTGCTAGGCGTGAAGGTCGAGCGGTTCTTTGTGCAACGGATGAAAACCCGGTGGGGCAGCTGCAATCACAAGGCGCGCACGATTCGACTCAACACCGAATTGGTCAAGAAACCGATCACCTGCCTCGAATACATTGTTGTGCATGAACTCGTACACTTGCTGGAGCCAACCCACAACGCCCGTTTCGTCGCGCTGATGGATCGATACATGCCCAGCTCGCAGTTTCATCGCCAGGTGCTGAATCGCCTGCCGATCCGGCGAGAGAAGTGGAACTATTGACGTTAGGATTTACACGAAAGAGCCTTACGTTTGGCAAGAGTGCCGACATGCCTTGTCGGTATTCGCGAACGACAACCAAGACTGGAGAATGACATGATCAATGTGATCGCTGGCATCGAGGTGAAAGAGGGAACGCGAGCCGCGTTCATCGAGCTTTTCCAGGCCAATGTCCCGAATGTCCTCAAGGAGGATGGCTGCATTCGGTACTCGCCCACTGTGGATGTGGACACGGGCCTGGCACCGCAAGGTGGCGTGCGCGAAAATGTCGTCACAATCGTGGAGGCCTGGGAAAGCCTGGACCACCTGAAAGCTCATCTGCAGGCGCCGCACATGCTCGCCTACAAGGAGCAGGTCAAAGACATGGTCCTCGGCGTCTCGCTGATTGTCACGGAACCCGTGTAGACCCGATAACCCGCGCGAGCGAGATGTGGATGAAAGAACGCCCGTGGCTTGAAGGAGTGTGGAACGAGCGGAGAGCATTGTGCTTGACGCTTGTTCTTCCCCTTCTTTTCCACGGATCATTTCTTGTCTTCGACTCCCTCTTTTCCAGTGATGCTCTAGCGTATATCTATGGTCAGAAACTCCTGATTCGAAGGGAGTTGCTTTCGCTTCGCCTGCCGCAGTTCGACCCGTCTGTTCTGTGTGGGACTCCCCTCCTGGCGAACATCACCGCCGGGGTTCTCTACCCCCTGAACATCCTGCTTCTAGTGGGTTCGGAGAGATGGGCGTTTCATCTCTTTGTGATTGCGCACACCGTTGGCGCGGCAGTGGCGATGCGGGCGTTTCTGCGGCGTGGGTTGGGCGTCTCCGGACCGGCGTGCGTTGTTGGCGCGGCGGCCTACGCCGTGAGTGGCTATGTGCGCTGTAGTCTTGACCATCTGTATTTCCAGAGCGCGCTGTGGGCACCACTGTTCTTCCTGGGGTTGCTGGGATGTGTGCGGAGCCGCGAGGGAGGTCGTCGCTTTGTGCGCAATTGGTGGCTGGCTGCGGGCGCGCTATCCATCTGGATCTATTCAGGCAATTTTCAGCAAGCTCTCGACGCATCGGTTTTTGGTATCGGCTTGGTGGTGTTCTGGGGGTGGAGACACCGAGGAGTTTCGCCTGGGGCATGGCTTGCGAAGCGTTCGATCGTGAACATTTTGAGCGTGTTTCCTGCGGCCGCTCTCTTCAGCGCACCGCAGTTGCTTCCCACCTATCTAGCTTCCGTGGGATCGGTGCGCAGTGCGGGCGTCGCCTTCTCGGAGGCGACGCAGCTTTCCTTCTTTCCGCTACGCCTTATGGAGTATCTATGTCCGGGGATGCTGGGTGCTGGCATGGACTATGGATGGATGGTCACCAGGCACTACGGTGGGGATTTTCCCTGGGTGGCAACGCTGTTCATTGGCTTGCCATTGATTCTGGCGGTTCCCTCCGCAGTGGCGAACCGCGGGATCGTGCGGCGCTGGCTGATGGTGGTGGGCGTGGTCTCGCTTCTGCTGGCGGTCGGTCGTTGGACTCCCCTGTATCGTTTCGCATACACTTTCGTGCCCGGATTCTCCGCATTTCGCCATCCTGCCAAGTACCTTTTCTGGGTGCACTTCGTTTTGATCTCTCTAGGGACCGTGGGCCTCGGCGGCATCGTGGCTGGCAGGAGACGGCGTTGTGCAGGTTGGACGATTGGTGTGGCGGGGGGATTTCTGCTGGCGTGTCTTTTGGGTGTGCATGCATTGCGTCTCCTCGCGCCGGGTGTTTGTGAGCGAGCGTTGCTGGCATCCGGTTCGCAGTGGACGCTCCCCTATGCAACCTCCTGGGTCACGGTCTGGCTCTCCCTGTCGCTATTTGCCGCCATCGGTTGGGGCTGGGCGGTCTGGAAGCGCCCTGGACGACATGTATTGGGCATGATCGCGCTGGCACTGACATTTGGCCACTTGTGGCTGGTGGAGCGGGCCATGCCGATCCGGTTGCCCAGCGCAATTGTCACTTCGGCCATCCTCGCATCGACCCACCTGCCTCCCGGTGATCGCCTGCAGTATCGGTTCCTGGCGGATCCCATCAAACGCAAGCACTCTGAACGGCCGTTTCCGAACCTGCCATTGAATGAGGCGTCGGCGCTGGTGAACTGCGAGATGATGCGGAACAACGCGGGCACAATCAGCCAATGGCGGACAACACATGGCTTCTCGCCTGTGGCGGATGAAAGGTACCTGGAATTCGCCGATGCAATCCCCACGCCGTTTCTTGGCTCCCTGTGCGCGGTGAAGTATGTGATTCTGGAAGGGCGAGTGTCCAAAGACATGCTGCCGCCCGATCACTCGATTGTGTTTGCGGAACCGAAGGGCCATTACACAATTTTTGCCAACGAGCGTGCGCGGCGCCGAGTGAGTCTGTTCAGGGAGCACGTGTGGGCGCCGCCGGGAGAGGGGCGTGTGACCGCGTTGCGAATGGCGCTGAAGAATGCCGGTCAGGAGGTGGCACCCGTGGTCGTGACTGGCTTGGAGGAAACCGTCGGTGGTGTGATCGACCAGGCGCTTTTCCGACACGCCACGTTGCAGGTGCTGTCGGATCGTCCGGGACGTTTGAGCGCGCGAGTCACCGGCCCGGCCTGGCTGATGCTGCGAGACTGGTACCACCCAGGCTGGACTGCGCAGCTTGGGGGCGTGGCGGCGCCAATCCTCGAGGCGGATGGCGGATTCATGGCCGTGCGCGTGCCGGAGGGAAGCTGGAATGTCCGGCTTCGCTTCCAGTCACCAGGCCTGTGGACAGGCTTGGCGCTGGCGATTCTGTCATTCGCCGCAGCGGCTTGGGTGTCGCGCGCCAAGGCAGGCTTCGACGACGACAAGGATTCAAGCGGATCTGAACTTTCCCGCAGTGGTACCGCTACTCGAACATGCCCTTGAGAGTGGCAAGCTCTCCGGGGATGACTTCGCGCGGGCCCATGCCGCCCTGCGGGTAGGACTCTAGAGCCACCCAGCCGTCATAACCTCTGCGGACAAGCTCCGCCGCGACTTTGCGGTTGGGAATGAGCCCCTCGCCGAAGACGGCGCCCGCGTACCGGGCTTCCCCCTCCGGCAACCGGAAGTCCTTGAAGTGGCAATGGCAGATGCGGTCATAGAGCAGGGGCAGTTGCTCGTCGGCCTGTTCGTCCACCTCGAGAAAGTTCCCCGTGTCGAAGACCTGCTTGACCACATCGCCGGACAGGCGCATGATTTCCAGGCAGTCCGCCGCCTTGCAGATGAGTTCGGGAGAGGGATTGAAGTTCTCGATCGCGAGGATGAGGTCGCGCTCCTGCGCGTAGTCCGCGCACTCCGCAAGAAGTTCGGCGATTTTCTTGCGTCCATCATCGGCCGACACTCCTTCGACCATCTTGCAGCCGGCCACATGGGCGATTTCCGTGCCGAGTTCGGCGCAGATGTCCAGCCCCTGTCTGAGTTCGTCGATGCGCGCTGTGCGTTCCACGCCGCTGGTGTAGACGAGATTGACGATCACATCGACCACGGGCATGCCGACGCCGTTGGCCTCCATTGCTTTGCGGTAGCGAGGGAGAAGCTCCGGTTCGTTGATGAAATCGCGCTGGAACGCCTCAAGCCCCTGGCCCCCCGCCGAGGCGACAAGCTCCACCAGTTGCTCGTGGGTGATGTCGCCACGATCAATGTGCCCACGGTACATGAATGTCATCACTGCATACTTGATCATGCTTCTGCCCTCGGATTCGGGGTTGGTACAGTTGTATTTGGAGGCGCGTACTGTGAAGATGCATGCGGGGGGGGATGAGGGCAAGTCGGGCAATGCTGAATACTGAACGCTGAAGCGAAGCCATTTCTAACCACGGATGGACACGGATGGACACGGATGAAGATAGAACCATGAGGCAGACAGGGGCGAATGACATAAATCCACCCTCGGTCCATGACATGACTCACCTCTTTTCCCATCCGTGCTCATCCGTGGTGAAAGTTTCCTGTCTTCTCCACGGGCCGTATTTGCGTCTTTGGTGCGGACTGGTACACTGGGACACGGTGAGACTGTGCGTCAGGGAGAGCCCTGACGGGCGGACGACGGACTTTGGATTGGCATTTGGAGAACATGTGATGGGCAGAAAGAATCTCATGCAGCTGCGCGCGCTGGTGCGCCGGAACGCCGTGGTGCTCACGTTCTACAAGGGGACGCCATTTGCCGCCGAGCACAAGGAAGCCGCCCAGGTGCGGATTCTGCGGAGGGAGGAGCCCGATTTTATCTTTGGGGAAAGTTATGCGGAGTTTTTCGACGGGTTGACAGCTGCGGACGCCGAGGTGGTGTTCGAGGATCTTCTTGCCGTGCACAACGGGCGCAAGTTCACCTTCATCGACGACACCGTCGAGGTCGGGCGGGTCTACGTCTACTGGGCACAGCTCTGTGATGATACCGATTCGGTCGGCCCGGTCGCCGTCAAGGTGCGGGACCAGGCCGTGTGGTGGCCCTATGAAACCGTGAGGGAGCGGCTGGACGCGCTAGCGGCCCATTCGCCATTGGTTGAGGTCTGCGAGTTCGGCCGTTCGGTGCGCGGCGTGCCCATGGTTGGCGCGTTGGCTGGCAACCGCGAGCGCATGGTGGCGTTCGTGGGTGCGGTGCATGCTGGGGAATCCGGTCCCGAATTGCTTGTCCCCGCGCTCGAACGTCTAGCATTGGAGGCGCCCGAGCTACTGGAAAAGGTGGGAATGGCAGTGTTTCCGACCGTCGATGTCGATGCGCGTGAGGACAACGTGCGCGGCACCCCATGGTACCTCCGGACAAATGCGAACGGGGTGGATCTCAACCGGAACTTCGATGCGGACTGGTTGGAGATCGCGCTCGGCTATGGACTGGACAGCTCCGATCCCGACGCGGCGACCTATCGTGGCCCGGCGCCCCACTCCGAGCCCGAGACGGGGGCGGTTGTCAAGTTCGTGGAGGGGTGCCGCCCCTGCGCTGTGTTCTGCTGCCATTGTCTCGCCAGTATCTGCGGAGACACCTTTCTCGTCTCGCAGGTTGCCAAGGAGGATACGGCATTTTGCGCCGAGGCGACGACCTTGGCCTCCGCGTATGCGGGCGGGATGTATCCGGAGAGGGAAGGGGAAGCGTCTCTGACCTTTGGTTGCTCAAGTGGCAGTCTCCCCCACTGGCTGTATCGCAAGGGCATTCCTGCCTTTGATCTGGAACTGGGAACCAACGAGGACGCCCGGCCCTGCATCCGTGATGAGACGACTCCAGAACTCCTCGCTGTCTACCAGGAACGACATGCGGCGGGAATCCGGCGCGTCCTGGAGCACTTCGCCACACGTGCGGATTGACGGTCTGAAAGGGAGTATGACATGAGGAACTGCGCATTGTTTGTCTGCTCAAGGAAACACGCGTCTGGCAGGAGTGGCTTTCCCATCGGTGTCGCAATGCTCTTTGCGGTGTGCCTGGGGGCGGGTGCCGGGGAGCCG
Source organism: Lentisphaeria bacterium (assembly GCA_023145395.1). Classification (GTDB taxonomy): domain Bacteria; phylum Verrucomicrobiota; class Lentisphaeria; order Oligosphaerales; family Lenti-02; genus JAGLDW01. The sequence goes on from JAGLDW010000234.1 coordinate 11,584, forward strand.
AGGCTCGCGTGCGAGGAGCGTGTCCACGACTTCGGGAAGCAGGTCAACACCAGCGTGGTGTCCCACACGTTCATTCTGGAGAACCGGGGAACTGATCCTCTTGTCATCAAGAGCATCAGGAAGGGATGCAGTTGCACGACCACCCGGATCAGGGCGAAAACGATTCCTCCCGGCGAGTCGGTGGACCTGGGTGTCAGCGTCGATCTGAAGGGCCGCTTTGGCCTCCAGAGCCAGGCAGTCTATCTCTACACCAACGACCCCGCCAGCCAAGTCGTTCGGCTGTCCATGAAAGGCATGGCCGAACGTGTCTCCAAGGAGAAGAACAAGGCTGCTGCGACACCTCGCGACACTGCTATGCAATCTGTCGAGATACCTGGCAGGCAGAAGGGGAAGGTGTGGCGCCAGCCACTCGCACTGGGACGCATCAAGCCAGACGCGCAGAGTGCGCGGCAGATTTCCGTGCCCGATGGCCTGCGCATCCTGGAAGTGACGAGCGACCATGCATCTGTCCGTTGCGAGATTGATGTTCGCCAGCCACAGCGGATTCATGTCCGCTTGGAACCTCCATTGCCGGCGGGGATCCTCAAGGCGACGATTCACATCTCCATCGATCATCCCACCGCTCCGGAGATTCTCGTACCCGTCACAG
>JAGLDW010000235.1 GCA_023145395.1 Lentisphaeria bacterium
ATCATCGGCATCGAGGCGGACATCGAGCCTCTGGAGAAACGCCTGTGCGACGCCGTCCGGAAGCAGTCGCGCCTCCAGCTTCTGATCGACGGCTCCCACATGTTGCTCGACACGCGCAGAAAATCCTGCATGGACACGCTGCGGGTGACCGCCTCGAACATGTTCCGCAACGTCCAGGAGCGCTTCCGCGCCATCTGCGACAACTTCCGCGACGACCACGTTCTCGTGCGCATGCTCAGCCGCTGCAGCGGATCGATGACCAGAACCGACGACGAGGTTCTCTTCAAGATCTGGATCCCCGGAACGCTCCTGCCTCATCGCGTCCGCGCAATCGAGAGGCTTCTCAAGGAGATCGAGGACCAGACAAACAGCCAGCTCCCCGATGCCAGGCCAACGCGTCTGAAGCTGGTCGTCGGCCCCTTCAAGGCCTGACGCAAGAGAGAAAATGTGGGCGTTCTACTTTACACGACCCCGTGCCTGCGATACTGAGCTCTGGTGAACACCAACCCACTCATAAGGTTGGCAGGAATCACTACTGGTGCATTTGATTCATTTCGCACACTCACGAAAACGTAGACTGGTTCAAACGGGACTATCTCGGCACTGGACACAGATAGGCCCAGCATCAAGATATCCCCGACCTTAGAATCTGGCTCTTGACTACAGCCAGATGACGAGATCACCAAAAACACAGCAAACATCAGCGATGAAATCAGGGGTAGCCAGTTGGTTGATTTCATGACGTCCCATCCTCTTGCCTTTCGGTTCGCCGTCCAGAGTCCGCCTCCCACATTCTGGACAGGCTTTGCGGAACTCGCAGCGAGTTCTTCGGCGGTTGCCAGCTCGCGACTGGCGTCGAGGATCTCAGGCGGTGGCTGTCTCGGCCACGATCAGATCGCGGAACGTGTTCGCGGAGAGTCCGTCGTGGAATACAGAGTATTTCTCCGCGACCAGCGTGCTGAGCGCCTTGGGTGCCACTCGTCTCAGGCTGCGCGCCATGGGGTCGTCAGCGTGCCTGAACACGGCTTCGACGTCTCCGACGGTCAACTGCGCCAAGTCCCGGGCGGGGACATAGGTGCCCTCCATCCCCGCGACGGGAGCGAGTATGCCGCTTTCCGCAAGCGTGTCGAGCACATCGGAGATCAAGCGCGCGGGAACTGCATTGTCGTCGGAGAATCCAGCCAACGACCAGGGGCCGCGGTTCTCGTGCAGCGACCGGCAGATCTCGTAGGTCAGGACCATGGCGAGCATTTCCCGAGCTGCGGGTGGCACCCGCGGCGTTCCGCTTTCGAGTATGTACGTTCGATGGTGCTGCACGGCGAAACTCACTTCCACACCAAGAAGCACGATAGTCCAGTTGGCGTAGACCCAGGCCAGGAAGAAGGGAACGGCGGCGAAGGTTCCATAGATGGCGTTGTATTTGGCCAGCCCGATCTGGGCGGAGATGTACAGAATCTGGATGGCGGACCAGGTGACGCCTGCGGTGAATCCACCCACCATGCCGGGAAACAGGCGCACGCGGGTGTTCGGCATGAACATGTACAGAAATGTGAACGCGCCACAGATGAAGAGCAGCCCCGACAGGCGAATCGCCTGCTGGTAGACAATGGCAAGCGGGCCTGCCACCTCGCGCATCTGCGCGACCACCGCCCCCGACCCGAGCGCAGCATTGGCGGCGGTGGCGGCGAGGAAGATGAAGGGAATGAGGATCAGCACTAGAAAGTATTCTGCCATTTTGCGGAAAAATGGACGCGCCTTGCGCACACCCCAGATATGGTTGAATGTCTGCTCCAGCTTCGACATGGCCTTCACCACAGTCAGTAGCATGAGCAGCAGGCCGAACAGGCCCAACGCTTTCACACTGGTCTTCTCCACATAGTTGAAAACCGTGACCAGCGCTTTCTGCATGGGTTCCGGGAGACTGGAGGCGCGCACGCCCAAGAGATTGGAAGATCCTTCGTCCACATTTCCGGGGGTGTTCTCGTCCCCAGCTGACTCATCGGGGATGACGCGATACTCCACCACGATTTCCGGCTTTCCCGTCTTCGAGTCGGGCGAGGCCGCCACCGGGATCTCGTGCTTCTCCAGACCGATTGTTCCGATGAGCATGTCGTGGGTTCCGAAGCCCTTGGAGGCAGAGAACGTGAATGCCAGAACCGGAACCATGGACATGAGCGTGATGTAGGTGAGCGCCGAGGACTGCAGGCCGCAGTTGTCTCCCAGGAACCCCCGGATCACAATCGTCACGATGCGGCAACTGGTGCGCACCATGCGTTTGACCGGTGACACTCCCCGGTCCAAGTCGTTCCAGAGCTCCTCGAGGAAGAATCTCCGCGCATCGGCGATCATTTCCCTCACGCCCTCCATGCGTGTCCGTTTACGCTCTGTCATGAAAAATGTCCCTTGTGGATGCTAACTTCCGATTCAAAGCTGTTGCGAGAAGTATACCTGATCACCAGTGATAGCACAATACGGCAAACCTGTAACGGCAGATCAGCGGAGTCCGCAAACCCGCGTGCGATTGTTCGAGGGCCCGCCAGGAAGTATGATATGGAGTGCCAGGCACTCCCTTTGGATCTCCCGGCGCGGAAAATGGCTGTACTCGTATTGACCCCAACATTCGGAGAACGAACATGCGTTCAAGACACATCCTCCCTTTGGTTTTTCTGGTTTTGCTGGCATCCTGCCTGTGCGCTGACTGGCCGCAGTGGCGCGGTCCGAAGCGGGATGGGCGTTCCCGCGAGAAGGGGCTGGCGCGGAGCTGGCCCAAGGACGGTCCGGAAAAGCTCTGGAGTGCCAAAGGCATGGGCAAGGGCTACTCCACGGTGGCGGTCGTCGGGAAGACGATCTACGTCACGGGCATGTTCGGGGGGAAGGGCAAACTGGTCGCTCTGAAAAGCGATGGCAGCATCCGGGGGAAGGTCAGCTATGGCGCAGAAGGCGGGAAGTCGTATCCGGGAGCGCGTTCGACTCCAACGATCGACGATGGGCGGATCTACATCATGAGCGCGGCCGGCGCGGTCATCTGCATCGGTGCCAAGAACGGAAAGATTCAATGGCAGATCGACACCAAGCAGGAGTTCGGCGCCAAGGATATTAGCTGGCACATCACGGAGTCCCTGCTGATCGATGGCGACAACCTGATCTGCACGCCCGGCGGGAGCAGCCTGATGGTGGCGCTGGACAAGAAGACCGGGCGGACGGTGTGGAAGAGCAAGGGGGGACCGAGATGCCGCAGCGCCTACTGCTCCCCCATCGTCGTCGATCACAACCGCAAGCGTATTATTCTGACGATGGTGGAGAAGGGTGCCGTCGGAGTGGATGCCAAGAGCGGCCGTGTTCTCTGGCTTCACGAACACAAGAATCGGCATGGGGTGCACGCGGCCACACCGATCTACCGCAAGGGCGATGTATTCATCTCGAGTGGCTACGGGTATGGCGCCGAGATGCTCCGGCTCTCGCGGGACGGCGGCTCCGTGCGCCGGCAATGGGAATGCAAGCAACTGGACAATCACCACGGAGGCTGCATCCGCATCGGCGACACCATCTACGGCACCAACAACCGGGGGCTCCTGGCCCTGGATTTTGAAAGTGGCAAGATCCGCTGGCAGGGACGGGGCGTTGGCAAGGGCTCCACGATCGCTGTGAATGACATGCTGATCGTCTATGGCGAGAAGGGAACCGTCGGCTTGTTCACAACTGGCGACGAGGGCTGCACTCTCGTCGGCCAGTTCCGCGTGAACGAGGGGGATGGCCAGCACTGGGCCCACCCCGTCGTCGCCAACGGCAGGCTCTACATCCGCCACGGAGACGTGCTCATGTGCTACGACGTCTCCGGCAGATGAAATGAACCACAAAACACGAGGATGAAGACCTCTTCCCAATCGTATCCTCTCCTCGAAACAGGAACTCTCTCATGACTCGTTCCCCGCGCATCGGCCTCCTGCCGCTCTATCTCAAACTCTATGACGACGTCACCCCTGAACGTCGTGCGGATTTCATGCCGTTTCTGGAACAGGTTGTGGAGGCGTTCGGCAACGGAGGCGTGGACGTGACCCCCGCCGAGGTCTGCCGCGTGAAGCCGGAGTTCGAACAGGCTGTCAAGTCCTTCGAGGAGGCCGATGTCGATCTGATTGTGACTCTGCACCTCGCCTATTCCCCGTCGCTCGAGTCCATCGACCCTCTCTGCGATACCAGTCTGCCGATCTTCATGCTCGACACCACCATGGACGCCTCCTTTGGACAGGATGTGGATCCATCCCGCATCATGTACAACCACGGCATCCACGGTGTTCAGGATCTTGCCTGCATGCTGCGCAGACGGCGGAAAGCCTTCCGCATTGCGGCAGGACATTTTCAGGACTCGAATGTGATCGGCCGTGCCTGCCAGGCCGCGCGCGGCGCGCGTGCCGCACGCCGGTTGCACAGCACCAACGCCCTTCGCATCGGTGAGCCTTTCGCGGGAATGGGAGACTTCGCCGTGGACGAGACGGTTCTCGCAAGCCAGTTCGGCATGCGGATCACGCAGCGCATGCCGGCGGACTTGCTGCAATACGCCCCCTCTGTGACTGAGGAGGCCGTCCAAACGGAAATGGCTGCGGATCTAGTGCGCTTCGACGCCGATATCGATCCCGCCGTGCACGAACGCTCGGTGCGGGCGGGCCTAGTCGTGCGCGCTGCCTTGGAGGACGGTGGACACAATGCCTTCAGCGCCAATTTCCTTGCCTTCGACACGCCCGAGGGCGCTCTGGGCGTCGTGCCTTTTCTGGAGGCGTCCAAAGCCATGTCGAGGGGTGTCGGGTATGCAGGCGAGGGCGATGTCTTCACGGCGGCTCTCGTGGGTGCGCTGGCCTCGGCCTTTGACCGAACCACCTTCACGGAGATCTTCTGCCCCGACTGGTCCGGTGGCTCCATCTTCCTCTCGCATATGGGCGAGATCAACCCCGATGTCGTCGAGGGCAAAGCCAGGCTTTGTGAGAAACCCTATCCCTACACGGACGCGCTCAATCCCGCGATGGCATCGGGTGCTCCCGCGCCGGGCCCTGCCGTGTTCGTCAACCTCGCACCGGGACCAGACGACACCTTCGGGCTCATTGCCGCACCCGTGACGGTGCTGGCGGATGCTGTGACAGAGGCGTTGCGCGATTCGGTCCGCGGCTGGATTCGCCCCACTCGCGAACTGGAGGAGTTCCTCGAGCTCTACTCCCAGAATGGAGGTACGCACCACAGCGCCCTGGTGCACGGGGACTGTCTGGAGGGAATCATCGCCTTTGCGGACTACGCGGGACTCGACTGCGTGGTGATCTGACGGCCGGCGCTTAGAATTTGTGCATCCCGAAAGAAGGCATCATCAAGATGAAACACAGCATTTGCCGTTTGTGTGCTGTTCTTGGTGTGCTTCCCATGCTTTTTGGCTGCCGAACCGCCAATTGGGAGGCAAAGGCTTATGTCCCACCGCCCCCACACGTTGATTGTGCCGCTGCCGAAGTCATCCTGGAAGAAATGAACTCCGTCGTTCTTCCTTGCCTCATTTGGGAGGACACATTGATCGAGGAGGCGGCCGATTGTCTCGTGCATCGATCCCAGAACCTCTCTCCCAAAGATCCTGGTGTCTGCCTGTATCTTGACCTCTCAGGTCCAGAGCCGCCTGTGTACCAAATAAGGGGAATGACCAGAGAGAAGGCTCGTTCCACTTTCGTATCGATGGATTTTCAGGATGTCATCTTCCGTGAAATAGTTGACGCTTTCTGCCGGGAGAG
>JAGLDW010000236.1 GCA_023145395.1 Lentisphaeria bacterium
CGGGTTGCGGTGGCAGCTCACTCCTGAGCTTGTGATCGGCACATGCGAGTACTTCGAACTCTACTCGCCACCCGTCCCGGTGACGCAGTAGAGATGGCGCGCGCCTCGGAGCAGGATCCGCCCCTTCAGCATCGCGGGTGTGGCGACCATCGGCTCGCCAAGGGGGTTCGAGGCCAATTCCGAGAAGGTCGCAGCCACCCGAATCACATGGATTAGGCCGTTCATGTCGGCGAGATACAAACGGTCTCCCCCCACGACGGGCGAGGAGTAGAATCCGTTCTCGTACTCCTGCTGCCATTTGCGTTCCCCCGTCTTGGCGTCGTGGCAGGTGAGAATTCCGCTACTTGCGGCGATAAACACTAGGCCTCCCGCCACGACGGGGCTCGACACATCGGGCAGGTCATCCTCCACTTGCCAGGCGATGGCGCCTGCTTTTGGGTCTGCACCGGTGTGCACGGCCGCAAGAACAGCGTAGTCCGTGGTGAAGTATGCCATCCCATTCCCGTATCCTGGTGAGGGTCCGACCTCCCCCGACATGCACTCCACCTGCCACAAGAGCTGACCACTGTCAGCGTCGTAGGCGGTGACGAAGGGCTCGGCGTTCAAGTACACCTCGTATCTGGACTCCGTCTTCGCAAGAACGGGGCTGGCCCACGATGCCGACACCTCCCGCTCGCACTCCCACACGGTCTCGCCATCCGCCGCGTCGAGCGCGAGGAAACGGGACCTGCCAAAATGGTCGTACTGAACCAGCAGGCGCCCATGGTGCAGCATCAGCGACGAGGCATGTCCATATGGATTGTCTGGCACGCCAAGATTGCGAGCCCAGAGACGCTTGCCGTCCCGGTCGGTGCAGAGCACATCCCCGGTCGCGAAGATGGCAAAGACATGCGCCCCGTCCGTCGTGGGCGTCGCGGCGGCGAAACCCGTGTCTTCGGTGACCTCGGGAAGCTCGGCGGGGGAACCCGCGACACCGGTGGCGGGGTGGCGCCACAGCAGTGCGCCATCCTCCAGATTGAAGCAGAACATCTCACGCGTCGAGTTGTCGGCGCCCGTCAGATAGATTCGGTCGTCCCAGATGACGGGCGAGGAGAAGCCGGCGAGGGGAGGCGTGATCTTCCAGGCGATGCCCGCGCCCGTCTTGCCATTCCAGCGCAGGGGAAGCTCCGTGGCCGTGGCGACGCCGACGCCCCCGCAGCCTCGGAAGGACGGCCATTGTCCAGCGAACGCGTCGAAGGCAGGTGCGGACTCCGCAGAGTCAATCGGCTCTGTCACTGCGGGTTCGTCCGATCCAGACGGCAGGAGCAGGATCACGGAAAAAACGCCCAGTGCGGCAAGTCCGCTCAATAGCCCCGCTCGGATGGCGGCATTCTCGTCTTGCGCCTGCGGCGAGAGCGGCTCCGGGCGCGCGGGGCGGATCCCAGCAACGGCAAGACCGCCACCAGCCAGCGCAAGCACAAGCAGGCCCCCACCGAGCACCCAGCCTCCTCGCTGCGCAAGTGTGCGAGAGCGATGAAATTCATGACGCACATCACGGTCCAGGATCCGGAATGCCTCCCGCAACTCCTCGTCCTTGGGGTGAAGCGAGACGGCCTTCTTGAGTTGCTCCAAGGCAGCGTTTTCCAGCGGATTCACATGGCGGGAATACCGGTGGTTCGCCAGAAGAAAAACCGCGCTCGCTAGCACGTGCACAATGGCCACGGCACACGCGCATGCCAGGACCTGTCGTGTCAGAGCCGGCTTTCTGCACACGTCACCCATCGTCCCCTTCTCCTTCCTTCTGTTTCGTGCGGGCCGCAAGACGGAGATGCTCCCGCGGGCAGCTGGCAAAGCATCTTCCGCAGCTCATGCATTCTTCCTGATCCGGTTCGTATCCCCGGCGCTCGACGCGCACAGAATGACGTAGAAGGCGGGCGCCTAGGACAAGCCCGATGAACGCGCCGCACCACCATCCTCCACGCCGCAGGCCCAGTTCCATGCTCTCCACCCTCGATGCAAGGATGGGCACAGATTCCGATCCCGACCGAAACGCCTCCGTCTCCACCGTCTTTGGCGGCCCATCTCCCTCCAGACGCAACTGCTCCAGCACAAGGGCGTCCTGGTTCAAGCGGACAAAATGCGGGGCGAGCCCGCTCGTCACCCAGCCCCCCACGAACATCAGCGCCGGGACGAGGGCGAGATAGGCGCCTAGGCGGCGCGTGCCTCGGAGGAGAGACTCCGCAGGACGATCCGGCGCCGGGACGCGAATCGCGTCGTAGGGGCAGGACTGTTCGCAGAGGCGACACGACACGCAGGTGTCGGGGGTGATCGTTAGATGTTTCCAGGACAGTTTTGACAGCCATCCGAGCAACACGCCGTATGGACAGATGAAGCGACAATAGGGGCGTGCGACAACCATGCCCAGGGCGAGCGTCAGGCAGCCGAACACGAGAGCTGCCGGCGCCCCGGCTAGTCTCAGGAGCGGCACCAGCGGATCGTGCTCGCAGGTGATGTAGCACACTCCCGTCGCCGCGAGAAGGACGGCGAAACCAAGATGCGCCACGGGCAGCACGCGCAATGCCTGGGCGAGTCCTCGCGGAAGTTTGCGCGGCCAGAAACCAACCACGTCCTGCAGGGCGCCCAGAGGACAGACGGATGCGCAGAACACACGACCAAAGAAAAGAGCGAAGAACAGAGGAAGCAGGAACAGGGCAAGTGTCGCAAGAGGCACGGCCGCTCCTCCGAAGACGGCCTCGCTCACATTCTGCAGGGCACCGACCGAGCAGACGCAGCCCCGCCGCCAGAACCCAAAGTAGGCCAACGAGAAGAGGGAGAGCCAGAACAGGCCGCGTCGAGAGCGTCGACGAAGGGCGAAATAGGAAGCCAGAGACAGGCACAGCGCAAGCAACGCGATATCCGCCCATCCATGCCACGCGCTGGGAAGAGTGGCTGCGCGGTGGACTGGCGCCGTGTAGCCCGTGTCGAACTCCGGCTGTGGGAAACGCCCTTCGCCAAGCACGGAAAGGCACAGACAGGCGACAACGCCGAGCAGGCGGTAAAATAGAGCGGGGGATTCTGTGGTGTGCCGGTTCATACAGCCTCTCAACATGACCTGCCGGACGACGCAGTCAAGACCGCGACCCGCGATCGGGACGGTGCATGTGCGTGCGATGTTTGTCAGTTCCTTCCCTCGCCGTGCAATATGGCTCTCTAACACTATAGTAGTCCCTGCGTGCACGCGCTGTGGAGCGTTGCAGACTATGAGCATCAGAAGGTGGTATTCGATATGGCCAGAGAGGCACAAATCAAGAGAGACACTAGGGAGACGCGTATCTCCCTTACGCTGAGCCTTGACGGTTCGGACGCAGTCGATGTGTCGACGGGGCTGCCCTTTCTGGACCACATGCTCGAGGCATTCGCGCGTCATGGACGACTGGGTCTCCAGGTGGAGGCCTTGGGCGATCTGCAGGTGGATGCGCACCATACCATCGAGGATATTGGACTCGTGCTCGGAGACGCCCTCCGCGAAGCGCTTGGGGACAAGAGCGGCGTCACGCGGTTTGGAACCGCGTATGTGCCGATGGATGAGACGCTGGCTCGGGTCTGCATCGATCTGTCCGGCCGGCCGTGCCTTGGCTACCGCCTGGAGCCTCCGTCCTGGGAGGTGGGTGGCTTCAACACCCGCCTGTTCCGGGAGTTCTTCCAGGCATTCGTCAACCGCGCCGGGGTCACCTTGCACATCGATTTGATCTCGGGCGAGGAAGTGCACCACGTCTTTGAAGCCGTGTTCAAAGCCTTTGGGAGAGCGTTGGATCAGGCCGCTCGGCTCGATCCGCGCTGTACAGGCGTCCCGTCCACCAAAGGCATGCTGGATTGAGCGCCCACGCGCCACAGCTAGCTCCCCGCCCCTCCCGTTCTACACAGTGCCATATGCATTGAGGAAATACCGAAGATGCCAGAATACGATCTGAAAACCAGACGCCACAGCGCCGCCCATGTGATGGCCGCCGCCGTGCAGAAGCTCTTCCCGGACGCCAAGTTCGACATTGGACCGGCCACGGACGACGGCTTCTACTATGATTTTGATATGGAGCATCGCCTCTCGCCGGAGGATCTCAAGAAAATCGAGAAGGCCATGAAGAAGCTGCTTGGCCGCAAGCTGCCCTTCGTGTGCCGGGAGCTCGACCGCGCCGAAGCCCAGGCGCTGTTTGCCGACCGGGGGCAGGAGTTCAAACTCGAGCGTCTGGCGGATATTCCGGATGGAGACACGATCACCGTCTACGAGTGTGGCGACTTTGTCGATCTATGCCGCGGGCCGCACGTGGAGCACACCGCGCAGATCGGCGCTGTCAAGCTGCTCTCCATCGCCGGTTCCTACTTCCGCGGCGACGAGAAGAACAAGATGCTGCAGAGAATCTACGGAACGGCCTTTGCCAGCAAGCCGGAACTCGCTGCCTATCTCGCTGGCATCGAGGAGGCGAAGAAACGCGATCACCGCCGACTCTCCACCGAGCTGGAGCTGTACAGCACGCACGAGGAGATTGGCGCCGGGCTCGTCTGCTGGCATCCCCGCGGCGCGCGCATTCGCCACACCATCGAGTCCTTCTGGAAAGACGCCCACTACGCCAACGGCTACGAGTTGTTGTACACGCCCCACGTGGGACGGTCCACACTGTGGGAGACCAGCGGGCACCTCGACTTCTATCGCGAGGGCATGTACTCGCCCATGCAGATCGACGACAACGACTACTATGTCAAGCCGATGAACTGCCCCTTCCATATCATGATCTACAAGAATCGCCCGCGCTCCTACAGGGAACTGCCTCTGCGCTGGGCCGAGTTGGGGACCGTGTACCGCTATGAAAAGGCGGGCGTTCTCCACGGATTGCTCCGGGTCCGCGGATTCACTCAGGACGACGCACATATCATCTGCACCCCCGAGCAGATCGAGGACGAAATCATCGAGACGCTGCGCTTCAGTCTTTCCATGTGGAAGTCGTTTGGATTCAAAGATGTCAAAGCCTACCTGGCGACACGCCCCGAAAAGGCCGTGGGAGAGCAGTCGCGCTGGGATCAGGCACTGGTTTCCCTCGAGAAAGCCGTGTCCAAAGCCGGACTCGAATGCGAGGTGGACGAGGGCGGCGGCGCCTTCTACGGCCCCAAAATCGATCTCAAGATCAAAGACGCTCTGGGGCGTGAATGGCAGACCACAACCATTCAGTTCGACTTCAATCTGCCAGAGCGCTTTGATATGACGTATGTGGGAACCGACGGGAAACGCCATCGTCCCTACATGGTCCACCGCGCGCTTCTTGGCTCCCTCGAACGCTTTTTCGGCATTCTCGTGGAGCACCACGCGGGTGCTTTTCCGACCTGGCTTGCCCCCGAGCAAGCACGTGTGCTTCCCATCAGCGATCGTTTCATGGAGTATGCCGACGAGGTGGCTTCCGAACTCAAGGCGGTGGGGGTGATCGCTTCGGTGGACCGCGAATCCGATACCATCGGCGCCAAGATCCGACGTGCCCGGAACCAGCGCATTCCCTACATGCTCGTGGTCGGAGAGAAGGAGATGGAGACGGGAGAGGTCGCTGTCCGCAGTCGGGCGAACGGCGACGAGGGAACACTCTCGCGAGAGCAGTTTTCCACTAGAATTTGTGCAGAAATCGAGAGCAAGGCGTAAAAAAATCTTGCACGGGAATATTTCGGGCTCAAATTAACAGTTCGGCGCTGTTACGGGCAGCAACATTGAAAATGCGGCAGAAAACCGCTTTATTTTCGCCCCCGGTGAGTCACGCAGTGTGGCTCGAAAGGGCAGATGAACAAGGAAAAACAAGGAGGATCTACCCATCGCCAGGCAGCTCAAACACGGAGACAGGTTCTTCAGAGACAAGGTAGTGAGACTCGTTTCGCCCACGAACGAACAGCTTGGGCTTGTGCCGTTCGAGGAGGCGCTCGCGAGGGCGGAGGACGCCAGGCTTGACCTGGTGGAACTGGCCGCGAAGGCGGATCCGCCCGTCTGCCGGATCATGGACTACGGGAAGCATTTGTACGAGCAGAGCAAGCGGCAGCGCGACGCCAATAAGAAACAGCACCATCACAAGGTCAAGGAGATCAAGTTCCATCCGAACATTGACGTCCATGACTATCAGACAAAGTTGAAGCGTGCTGTTGTATTTCTCGGCAAGGGGGATAAAGTTAAAGTTTCTATGTTTTTCCGTGGCCGGGAAATGGCGCATACCGAACTCGGCTATGAATTGATGCAGCGGGTGGTGGTTGATCTTGAAGAAGCCGCAACTGCCGACGCCCCTATCCGGCGCCAAGGGCGCATGATTGCTGTTATGCTTTCGCCGAAGGTGAAGAAATAGCCGCGCAGCTCGGAAGTGGTCGTGGATGTGGTTCTGTCAGTCGCGATTGACGTTGTGGCTGGTTTTTACACGCCATGCGGTGGCAGGCTCCTAGGAAGAGGCGAAACAGGCCTCACAACATAGTACGGACAGAAGAACATGCCGAAGATGAAGACAAGAAAGGCCGCGGCCAAGCGCTTCAAGCAAACTGGCACCGGCAAATTCCGGCGCAACCGTGCGAATGGCCGGCATATCCTCACGAAGAAGTCCTCGAAGCGCAAGCGGCGTCTGCGCAAGGACGCGGAAGTTAAAAGCAGCGAACTGGGGCGCCTTCGCGCCGCACTTCCCTACGGCGTGTGACAACACGAAACCCGGACAGGAAAAGCTGAACCACTCCTCGCATGGATGGGTGCAGTGATTCGGAGATGGACACGATATGAGAGTCAAGAATGCAGTCGCGTCGAGAAGACGGCGCAAAAAGGTGTTGAAGCAGGCCCGTGGTTTTCAGGGGCCGCGCGGAAAGCTGATCCGCCAGGCGTTTGGCGCGGTGGATCGCGCCATGGCCATGGCGTATGTCGGCAGGAAGCAAAAGAAGCAGCAGTATCGTCGGCTCTGGACCGTGCGCATCAACGCCGCGTGCCGTGCTGCCGATTGGAACTACAGCTGCTTCATCAACGGCCTCAAGAAGGCGGGCATTGAGATCAACCGCAAGTGGCTTGCCGACTTGGCGGTGAACGATGCGGATGCTTTCAGCAAGCTGATTGAGACTGCCAAGGCGGCGGTCTAAGCCACTTCAGGCGCAGAGCCGGTGCACAAGTGCCATGAAGTTGGCGTGTGCCTGGAGTCTGAAGTGTCTCACAGGCTGAAGCAGTAAGCTTGCCACCAAAGCGAATCGAAGCAGGGGACCGACATGAATGTGTCGAGTCCCCTGTGTTATGTAAGGGTCCGTGGGGACCCTTGGGGGGATCGACACCCACTCTTCGGCGAAGTGCCAGTCGGGGGGGGGGAGGGGAAAAGCGGAAGAATAGAAAGAAGATTGGCAACCCCAAGGGGATTCGAACCCCTGTTGCCGGGATGAAAACCCGGTGTCCTAGGCCTCTAGACGATGGGGTCGCTAGAGCTGCAATTGCAGAACTCATAATGTAGCGCAAGCAGGTCGCGGCGCAAGTTGATTCTGAATAGAAAAACACCCTCTCCTCTGCGTGAACTCGATTTGACGCGACCATGAAGACAAGGTCGGCAACCGCAGTGGAGATGGCCTGACACAGGGCTGGAGCGCAAATGGCAGAAGCACCAAAACTGAAAATTGCCTGTCCTGCTTGTCGGCAGAAACTTGACGTGAGCGACCTTGCTCCTTTCGCTCGCATTCCCTGTCCTGTCTGCGGGGGGGAGGTCATTGCTCCGCGGGAGTTTGCAGGCATTCTGCTTGAGGAGCCTCTTTCCGAAGGCGATCGCTGTTCCGTCTACCGTGCTCTCGATCTGACTCTCGACCGTGAGGTCGCCGTCAAGACGCTCGACACGGATGCAGCGCGGGTTGACAGCTGCGGTGAAAGGTTTCTTTCAGCCGCGCGCAAAGCGGCCGCGATCAACCACTCGAACATCGTGCCGATCTATTCGTGTGGGGAAGAGGAGGAGCAGCCATTCATCGTCAGTCAATTCATGGCTGGTGGCTCTCTAGAGTGCTGGATGGCGAGGGGGAAAGAGGAGCGGACGGTTGCTCTTGCGGCCAAAGTAGGGGCTGCTGTGGCACGCAGCCTCTCGGTTCTGCACCGTAACGATCACATCCACTACGCGCTGACACCGTCGAACATCATGCTTGACATCGAGGGGAATGTAAAGGTCATGGATGTGGGAATCTGGCGCGCGCTGGCGCCGAGGGACCTCCGCTCGAGTTCCCCTTCCGACTGGGGGCAGCGTGTCTGTTATCTGAGTCCCGAACTACTTCTGTCAAACGAGGTGGATTGGAGGACGGACCTGTTCAGTTTGGGAGCGGTCCTATACCATCTTCTTGTGGGTCGCCCCCCCGTCCTGAGTGAGGAACCCCTGGATGTGGTGGCTGCGCGTCAGGATTCCTATATGCCACCGAGTCCGGCAGTCCTGGACCACGACATTCCCG
>JAGLDW010000237.1 GCA_023145395.1 Lentisphaeria bacterium
TTGAACTGCCACTTGCCATCCTTCGGTGCAGGCGCCCAGCAATTGAGCGTGATCCCGTTCATTCCGTGAGCGACCAGGTCCTGATGCTCCAGTTCGGCCCGACGCCGAAACCACTGCCGGGAGAACGCGTCGGGCGCCCGAGCCGCATAGTCGTACGGATGCCGGTAGTACATCGCATAGGTCAGAGTCCGATCCTTCTCCAACACGATCGGAACCACACGGACACGGACCTTCACTTCGTGCAATGGCTTGCCGCCGCTGGTGATGGTCGCCCGACCGGTGTAGACACCATCCGGAGTCTTCGGATCCACGCGCAGCGTGGCCCACACGCGCAGATTCTCGTCCTTTGTCAGCTGCAACGGCGTGTCATGGGGCATCAGCACATCGGGTACGCGGTAGTAGACGCCATCCGCCGTGTAGTTCGGCTTGGCCCACATGTACTTCACGGTGCTCACAGCCACGCTGGAGGACGAGATCCTGTTCCCCCCCGCAGATTCCATGGAGGAAAACTCCACCCGGACATCCTTGAAATCGCGCAACGGCAGCAAGGTGAAAGTAATCGGCTCATACTCGCCAAGCGTGGCGAAAATGCGGACTTCGCGATCGATTTCGCGCCGCAATGGCGCGGTATTCGGCCAGATGCAGGCAAGGTAGTTTCGATGATAGGCCACCAGTCCGCGTTCCTTCTCCGCCTTGGAGAAGGCGGGCATGGGCGTTTCCTCGACATGCGGGCGATGCTTCCAAGTCTCAAGGACATCTTGGGGCAACAGATAGATATCCTGCTCGTAGCGAGCGAGTACATCCGCGTGCGTCTGCTCCCAGGACTCCACAGGGACAAGTGCCAACGCATTGAGCAGCCAGCGGCCTCGCGTGGTGACGGCAAAATCGACCTTTCCATCGGAAACAACGTCCATGGTCAGCACACGTGTCTCATAGATGCCGGCAAATGTCGCGTCCACACGCGCGGTTCCGCTAGCGACATGCACGTCCCAGACGCGACTCCCGTTTCTGCGGTTCCTCGTCGATCCTGAAGCTCCCACGACAAACCAGGCGCGATAGCGGCCTTTGGGCATGGCCACCCGAAACACAGCCGCCTCGGCACTCTCCACATGGTCCTGGCTAAGCGCATTGGTGTAGGCGCTGGGGCGGACTCGGCGGTTGCTATGCGTGTTGAGTTTGGGAGTGGCGTCCACAGGCGCGTCGATCGCATCGATGTCTCCGGGCGCGTTGCCATCCTGCAGCCATCCCCACGCGGCGCCATCGCTCCAGACGCTGCCGGGAATGATGGCGGAGAATCCCTCGGCGACCGGAGACTTGTCCGTCCCAAAATCGAGCAAAACCGCGGGCGAAGCAGCCCAGGCGGACACGAAGCCAGTCAGCGAGAACAGCCATGCACAGATTGAAGCTTTCCATAGACGTCTCATTGCGACACCTCCCAGGGGTTGGCTGCTAGGCGAATCCATTGCTGCTGACGTGCGAGTTCCTCGCCGCCGCGCGAGAGTAGACAGTCGATCCTATAGGTTCCCGGACGCCACGGACGCCAGTACAGGCGAATCCGCGCGGCGGCGCCGGCGGGTGTCGTCAGGCCTTTGCCCACGACCTTCCCACTCTCCCCGGTCGCCGTCCATTCGAGCAGCAGAGGCGCCTCCGCAGAGCCGGCGATATGCAGGGGCAACGCCAACTCGACGAAGTTCCCCGGGTAGAACATGAACACCGAGCGAGTCGATTCCCCGAGCATCTTCTCGGGAAGTCCGTCCAGGCTGACCATCCTCGATTGCAGCAAACGCGTCCCGCTGTACGCCTTGACAGCGAGCGTCTTGCCGCGGTCCGTCGGCAAAAGCGAGTAGGGCAACTGCATCGTCCCCGTCATGATCTGCAACATCGCACTGTCAAAGAGCATCCGCGGCGAACCACCGACCTCGATCACCATCGACGTCAATTTCTCCTTTGCGCCGGTGACTTCGAACGTGCAGATGTTCTGGCCATATGTGAACTGCCCGAAGGAGAACGCCTTCAGGCCCAGGGGCAGACCGAGCTTCCCAACACCAATCAGCTCTGCGTAGACGTCAATCTCATGAAACCCGGAAACCGGGGTCCGGAGCGAGGTCAGATAGGAACCGGTGGGGCGACGTGCCCGAGCGATATGGAACGACCACGGTCCGGTCACCGATTCGACGGGCAGGTTCGCCAACGGCACACTCATCTCCACCGTCCAGTCGCTTTTACCCACCAGCGCCTTCACGACGGCGCCACTGTCGTACCCCAGCTCCAGAGGCATCCTCTTCCCGGGTAGAAAGGCATCCATGAGCGTCCCGGCCGGATTCACAGCCAGTTGCACGTAGCGGTCGCCACCGCGTTCGCAGGGAACGATCATGATCTCCACGTCGTCATCCCGCCACACGTCGCTGTCCCGCTCCGTGTGACGCATCTCGAGCTTGTCGATCAGCGGCTCCTCGCAGTAGATCCCGATGTAGAGGTGATCCTGGTCCGCCGTCAAAAGTGCTCGAGTGACCACCTTCTCTTCGCCAACCAGCGCTTGCCCCCCCAGCTTGACGAAGCGGTCCACTACCGTCGCCGAGCGCCAGCAGGCATCATCCAGCTTTCCGTCGATCACCGGCGCATTTTTCGTCAAAGCCAGTTCGTAGGACTCCGGCTCTGCCGCCGCCATCGGCGCCACGACCCAGATCATCGCGAAACAGGCGCCCAGGAGTTTCCGTGTCACTGCTGTTTCCATGGTTCCTCCACCACTCTGAGCGACACGGACTTGCGTCTGGCGTCGTCGTCTTCAAACACGATCAGTTGGTAGTCTCCTGGCACCAGCGCCAGCTCGGAGATGTCACAATCGTAGATCTGTTTGCCCCGTCCCAGCGGCAGCACCTCACGCCGCACAATGCGGGCGCCCGAGCGAATGGTGAAAGGAACACCACGCTTCACGTCGGCTGGTGGGCCGACCACGCTGACATCCAGCTTGACGAACGGCTGCCCCGCGAAAATGACCGGCGTCGCAGCCGCAAGCTCGGTGATCTCGCAAACCAGCGAGCGCACAAGGCGGAAACCGCCCACATGGAACTCCAGCACATCCCCATGCTTGTGGGCGCTCTCGCACACCACAAAACGCAGTCGGCTAATGCCACCCTTCAACGCCGAGCGCGCCTTGAACATCTCCGCCACGGGCACCGACACCCGGATCCACTTGTTCAGTTCGGGAATCTCCGGATACGAGTTGTAATTCGAGTTGCCTTCACCAAACTCCAGCGTCAGCGCCTTCTTGGGCAAGCCGTCCCGCGAAATCCGGGCCTGGACCATGAACTCAAACCGGTCCCAAGCCTGCCAGTTGCGTTCCCAGCCCAGCGGTTTGAGATGCGCGCGCGGCCAACCAATCGGGTATTTCTTTTCGCCGGCAAAGTGGTCCACCTTGAAATAGAGTTGCATCACCTTGCCCCCCCAGGGACACTCGATCTTGGACTCGCGGGTCTCGCATTCCTCCACCGACCTCCAGTTTTCGGCCTGGCACAGCCGGTCGAGCCAGACAATCTCGTCCTTCCCCTCCTCCGTTGTTCTGGCGGGTGCCTGAGCGAGCAGACTTCCTCCGACAAGCAGCGCCATCCACGCCATACACAGAGATCCTCGACTGCAAACACGAACTAGCTCTATCATTCGAAATTCTCCTTTCGGTTATCGTTCTAGTACCCATAACTGTTTATTTCTTTCTCAAGGTCGCCGAGGATCTCACGGATCTCGTCGAAGGTTGGTGGATTTTGGAACATCATCACTTGCATCTGTCGGTAGTCTTCGCGCAGAGATTTCAGATACTCATCTGGTGGCACCAAACGTAGCGTTCCCGGCCTGGCCGTATCGTAACCTGCCCAGCCACAACGGAAGAAGTGCTTCTTGTGCCGCACCACCGTCTCCAGGAGAGCCAACTGCTGAAGCGCGCTTTGCCGTACTGGACTTTCCGCCAGCATGGCAAGATCATAGTAGTGTCGGGAGCCTCGGGAGGGCATGGGTTTGGTTGGCGGGCGGTGGGCTTCCTGATGTAGGATCGTCGATTTCTCCCAAAAGGTCCGTTCCGCAGTCAAGGCGGTAACCCTGACATGCGGTTTCGCAAACATGTGCGGAAAGTGTTCGGCCGCGTATGGCTGGACATCCATGCAAGCCGTGGGCCATGGGTCCCCGCGACTGCCAAATTCCAGGCGCACGGCAGGCTCAATGTAGGCAGTTGACAAGTCGATGGAAACCGCTGGCGGATAGACGAACAGGAGGGTTTGCGCATCAGGATCACGCTCGTCGATCTCGATATTCCATTTCCCATCACACTGCCCCAGTGCGGTATCACAGGCAGCCCTCAAGGACTGACAAATGTCGTTTTGAACATAGTCGGCACAGGCCACAGCCATGCCCGTGATCATCTTTTCCCGCCGCTTCCTGCTACCCGCGCCATCCGGATCCTTCTCACCGCCATAGCCAAACGCGACACGGTCAATGGTCAGATCGATATCCTCGGAAAACCGGTGAATGATGCCATATACTTTCGACAGCGTCGTCCCGCCTTTGAAAATCAGATGGTCACGCAACTCGGAAAGTCCGAACAGCCGTTTCAACGCCCAGCACACCCAAAAGTCCTTTTCGACAGACGTAGGATGTAGCCCCAGGCGGATCCCAGCCTGTTCATAGACCGTTTGGCGAACCGATCGTGATTGCCGGGCAAAGTCATCCACTGTCTTTCTCCTCCTCCTCGGGGCGGCAGAGTCGGCGGAGGGTCTCATACACCCATCCCTCAGCGTAACGTGCCTCGCGGAGGATGGTCCGTCGGTCTTTTGGGGACAAACGCCCACGCAGCCACTCTAAGTCGGCATCCCTTGCCCTGTTCTTGCCCAGATGACGCAGAGCGCAGATAAGCAGTACCGTGATCTCACTTCCGGGAAGCAGCTTCTCGCTTCGGTGAAACTGTATGACTGTCCGGTCCACCCTCACGTCTCGGATCCTGCTGTCAGTCTGGTAGACAATTCTGGCCGGGACTTGTGTGCTTAGCCCCAGCATGTTCGCCGCCCAAGCACCGCTCGGCTGAATCCTCGCCCCCGACTTGCGCGCTGCTGCTTTCGCAACTTTGTCGAGGTCAGGGGACAAAACACCCCCCAGGAGTTCGCTCGTACGGGGATAGTCATAGATCCCGCGGGTAACCCGGCGCAAAGTGCCGTCCCGGGCCAGAGAAGCCAAGGCAACATCCACCGACGCTCGAGAACCAAGGTCTAGGAAGTCTTTGTTCGTGAAGACAGAACCTCTCCCTGATCCTCTTATCCTTTTATGTATTTTGTTGCTAACGCTTTGCATATGTCGCCAATGCTTCCGAAATTAAGAAAAGTGAAGTATTTATCTAAAAAAGCAAGCGCGGATGATCGCAAATCTCCCGATAGGCCTGGCGGATCGTGCCTGTGGCCCGTGGGATCGTCAGCATCTCGCCCCGTGCCCATCCGTGGTGAGAAAATGGCAGGAGCAGGGGCAGACTCGCTCACCCGTTCTCGATGGAGTGGACCATCCTCCGTCGCGCCAGTGAGAACCACCGCTTTCGACGGACGGAGAGCAGGGTGTCCCCCCCAGCGCGTCCGTTGCAGCTTGACGTGGGGTCCGGGGAGTGCACGCCAATGCCATGAAGTTTCTCGCATGGCGTGTTCGGAAAGCGGAGAAAATAGGTGCAATGGGCTCCATTGCACCCAGGGTCCACCGGGGCCCGGCGGACCTCCCCAAGGCGCATACGGATAGAAACTTCATGGCATTGTCGTGCCAGCCGACGGACACCAGGCGCAAGGTTTTGTAACAGCGTTCCTTGCGTTGAAGCAAGAGAATCAGAA
>JAGLDW010000238.1 GCA_023145395.1 Lentisphaeria bacterium
CAAATTCCTGGAGAGCGGGTTTGATCTCCTCGGGCGTCGGCGCGGTGCGCGTGTCGTAGGTTGGTTTGTCCACCCGTGTCCTGCGGATTGTCGAATCCCTGTCCGTATCCGTGTCTGCAACCGGACCTCCGCCATGGTTCTCCGTCACGGTGGCCGCCGCAACCACACTCTTCGCCGCCGCGGCCACTTTTCCCGCATCCCTGACCTTTTTTTCGATGAGTCGGTCCACCCGTTTCTGCACATCCCGCATGGCCATTTGCCGAGCTGCCTCGCGCGGAAACAGGGCCAATGTGTCCCGGCGGCTCACGCGATGAATCGGCAACACCAGCTTCCCGTGCTGCGTGCCCAAGGTGATCCGGCCGGCCGCGAACTTCTCCAAACGTCCTTTGATCTCTCCGCCTGCGCGCATGCGCACTCGGTACACGCGCCCGATCTGCGGTTTTGGCGCCTGCTCCAGCCGCTTGGCCAGCAGCTCCTCGAAGCACGCTTGCAGCCCCTCCCGCTCCGAGGTGGTCAACACCACCCGGTAGCGCCGCCGCTTGTCTTCCCGCGACTCCTTGGTCTTCGTGTCCTTCTTGTGCGGGGGTCTGTCTTTTGTCGAATTCGTCAGTTCGATCACCTTCGCGATCAGCTGGGGCGTCGCGTCGCTCGGATCCCTTGGGTTGAGCTTCCACTGGTCCTCGAGGTCGTCGGGGAGAAGATCCAGGTCCGCGTCGGGATAGGACAGCATGACGATGTCGTCGAGACACCCGACCCCCCGGGCCATGAAGGTGCGGAGTTCGTAGAGCTCCGCGTCCGGGTACAGCGTGCGGATGTCGGCAACCAGATTGCGGCGGATCGTCACCCAGGAGCCGTTGCTGAGGCCATCGCCGATGCCAACCACCGGATCGAGTTTGTAGTTCGAGACGTCCGTTCCGGTGCAATACCGTATGTTGAAGGCTCCCACGCTCGTTGAGCAGACGGCGTAGAAGTAGAAAGTTCCGGTCATGCGCATGCGCCACTCCAATATGGGATGGTTTGTCTCGCAGTGTGAGAGCGTGAACTTGTGCCCCGTGCTGTAGTTTGCCTGAAGCTCGATCACCCGGTTGCCAGGATCGTCAGGATCAACCACGTTGACGGCCTGTCCTGGCGGATCCGCGTCGAAGAGAGTCCAGCCGACGGTGTCTCCCTCCTCCGCGTCCTCCACCACGCGTTTCTCGTATCGGTACCCGTTGCCTGCAAGCGCGAGTGACCGCGGGTCCATGCGAGAGACGACTTTCTTGCCTCGCCTTTTCCTCGCTGTCTTTTTCGGTTTGTCCTTCGCCTTGCTCTCGACCACATCCAGAACACTGCCCTCCACCGAATCCGTCAGTTCGGTCACTTTCTTAATCAGGCGAGCCGTTGCATCGCTCGGATCCTTCGGGTCCATCCTGCGCCGCTCCTCGAACTGGTCGGGGAGCAGATCGTGGTCCGTGTCCTTGTAGTCATACACGCGAATGTCATCAATGTGTCCCAGCCCACGAAACTTCACCCCCAGTATCGCGACAAGCTCGATGTCCGGCTGCGCCGTTCGCAGATCCTGCAACACATCCCGACGCACGGTCACCCATTCCTCCTGGTAGTCGGGCATGTCCAGAGAGAGGACCGGCTCTAGCCCCTGCACCTTCGGAGGAGCATTGCCCGGCGTGTACCTGACGTGTAGCATGCCCATACTGGTCTCGCACGCGACGTAATGGTAGAAGTTCTCGTACATCCGCATTCGCCACTGGATGATCGAGCCTCCTTTGTGTGGTTTTGGGAAAATGAACTCGTAGGCGGTTTCAGAACCGCTGAGCAACTGGATCGCGCGGTTCTTTCTATCGTCCGGATCCTTTGCATTGCGGAACTTTCCGGGAGGATCATCGTCCCACACTCCCCACCCCGTGCACGCCCGATCCTCCGCATCCTCCAGAACCCAACATTTGTAGCGCAGCTCATTCCGGCTTCGGCTGCGGCGGCTGCGCGCCTGCACCGAAACGCCTGCGGACAGCAGGCACAACAGCGCCAACACGCCGCGTGTCGAAAGTCTCCAGTTGCGCATTCTCTCCTCCAATCGACGACGAAACACACTTCCTACGACCGGGAGAAGTCTAGTGTCGGATGGCAGGACAGGCAAGAGCAGAGGTGATAGTGATCCCACAGGATGATGGAGTGGTGGAGAACTGGAGGCGTGGAGTATTGCTCTTGAGCATGAACTGCATTGTGCATACGCCTTCCGAGCGGATTGCGGACGAGAGCGTCGTAGTCAATCCTGGCCATGAAGCGGTGCGCGAGTTGCGACGCGTTCGGGAGGAGGCGTTGCCCAGGCGAGCTAAAGCGGTTGCGCTGTTGAGTCGTATGCCTCCGTCGGGAATTCATAGGCGCGCAGCTCGTTGCCGATGTGGAGGATGAGATGATCCTTCACGAGCCATGGCGCGGTCAGCAAGCGCTCCCTGCCCACCCGCAAGCCATGGGAACGCACATCCTCCACGAGCTGGATGCATTCGTGGACCTCGCCGGTCGCAGCATTGAGCACAGAAAGGATTTTTGCACGGTCAGTGGCCAGAAGGATGCCAGCGCCGGAAGAGGCGTGATGCGGTCGCATAAAGAGTAGGGAATGCCAGTCGAGAGGCGGCTGCGGCAGCATTGTGCGCCAGAGGAGTTTCCCGCTCTTTCCATCCAGACAGAGCACGCTGCCGTCTCTGGCATAGGAGAAGATCCGGCCTGCGGCATGGTCGATCACTGGTGGTCCTGCGGGGGGTACCCCCTGCTGACGGTGCACCCAGAGGATCTTGCCAGTTCGGGAGTCTCGACAGGTCAATCTCCCCTCGGGTGTGTGGGTGCCGACCCATTTTGTTGTTGTTACGGCGCCAGCCTCGCCTATGGAGATCGAGATCTCACGGTGCCCATCGCTGCCCTCGGGAGCCTGGGCGCTGTCCCCCGTCGTCGCCATCACAAAGTGGCTCGCATCGTCGGCAAGCGCGATCCCCTGCCCGAGTCCATCGACGGACTCCGACCAAAGCAAAGCTCCGCTGTTGGCATCAATGCCGGATACATAGCTCCTGCTCATGTCCGGCCAAATGGTTTCCACGACGATGACGTTGGCTCCGGCCACCGGTGGGAGGAGCACTTGGCCGAGCTCCTCTTTTCCGAGCCGCCAGATCTCGTTGCCGTTGCCTGCTACACACGAGAACCTTTCGTTGTGGTGGGAGAGCAAGAAACGTCCCCCGGCCAGAGCCAAGGGGCGGGGGCGGCGGGGGTTGCCGTTTGGGAAGGACACCGTCCGAAGCGTCTCGCCCGTTGTCGCGCTGAGGACATGCAACCGGTCTTTGAGGTGGAGAGTCGCTTCCCCCGGCCCGTTTCCTGGGCCCGCAGTGAAGCGTAGCCAGTCCCCTCTGGTCATAGGAAGGCTGAATCTCTCCTTCCCGTTGCCTAGATCCACGGCCTGCACGCGGAACTGGTTCCGGCTCGCATCCGGGCAGAGGAGGGCAAGGTCGCCGACACGGGCCAGTCTCTTCAGCGCCACGTGCGGCTTCTGCACGACTCGCCACTGTTCCCTCCCGGGAGAGGAGATGCGCCGCGCCTTGGGGCGCGGCAAACCGGTCAACGACGTCCCTAGGTTATAGGCGTAGAGATGATCGTCGCCAGCGGTGTAGACTACGCCCGTCGCATCGGTCGCCACTTGCGTTGTGCGGAATGGGCTGAGATCGACCCGTTGGTCGAACTGGTGTATCTTGCCGCTCCGCAGACAGAGTACGTCGGGGTCCCGTCCCGCGAGCCAGAGAGTTCCATCCGTCGCGAGGAGGATACCGGTGGACTGGTTGCTGAAGAGGCTGTTCCCCAGCGGGAGACTCGCCGTTTCCTTCAGCCACTGCATGCTGCCATCGACTGCAAGCCGCTGCAGTGCGTTGCACCGCAGACCGTAGTTCTTGGCCAGAACCAACACGGTGCCATCGGGTAGCGAGACTAGATCGCGGATGTTCGTTCCCCTCGGCGCTCTCATGGGGGGAGGAAGCTCGATGGACTCTCCCGTGCGGGGGTTGAATCCCCATAGCTTGCGCATGTTGGGGTCGAGGACGATAGCCCGGTTTCTCCCCCATAGCGCACCTCGGGTGGCCTTGCGACCGATCTTGTCGCCTAGGTCGATCCGTGCCGTTTTTCCCTGTTCGTCCACTGTATACAGCACTCCAGCGCGGTACAGCGACACGTTTTTTCCTTGATCGAAAACAAGCACGCCGCGCTGCGCGATATCGACCTGCCACTCTTTCCAGGCACCGTGTGCCCAGACACGGAGGATGCCGTCGCACCAGTTGAACAGCCGTCCGTTCCGCGAGACGTGGAAGCCGATCTCGGGGTGGCGTTGCGTGTAGTTGAACGTGGTGACTTTCTCCACCTTGCCAGTCAGCAGCCGGTAGACGTCGCCGCGATGTCGCTCTTTGCCGCGTTGAATGGCGTACAATCCCGTCTGCGCTGTGCCGTGGAAGGCAGCCAGCTTCCCATGCATGGCGCTGGAACGGAGGGGAGTCGTCTGCCAGTCCCTCTTGTCTGTATCCCAGTAGTAGCATGCGCTACCGGCCATGATCCATAGGCCGTTCTTCGCATCGATTCCCGCCTGCTGGATGCCGCGCGAGTTTCCTGGGGGCAGGGGAAAACGCTCCCAGTAGCGTTCGTCTTTGGCGTGGCTCGAACGCGCGATGAGGGACACGACAATGGCCAAGGCCAATCGGGATGGTCTGAACTGCATGAGATATCTCCTCAGGCTACCGGTGAGATCTGAAACAATCACTTCGCGAGGATCAGTGACGTGAAACTAGAACTGCGGATTGCGGAAGTCAATAGCCACCCGGATGACTGGCGCCGAGCCCCGGGAAACGCTTCCTCACCGAGCGCCCCATTCGCGAGCCGCTCCCTCTGCATGGGGCAGCATTTTCGTCGTGGATTTGACGTGCTAGTGTTCCTGCCATGCCAAGAGCAAGCCTATAGTCCCCACTTTGTTCCGGAGGACAACGCACATGACACGGACAATGCATCTGACGGTAGTTTCTGTGGTCATGACGTGCATGCTTCACGCGGCGGATGATCGGAAGGAGGAGTTTGTTCGTGCGGTGGTGGGTGGCGCGGGGTACATGCCGTGGCAAGAGCGCGGGACATCACCGGAGGAGATGCCGTTCCGACGTGAGATGGAAAAACGCAAGGACCGCATGCTGGCCGAGCGGGCCAGTGTCCGTCATCCTGTTCTTCTAACCGAGGCCGAGTTGTCCCAGGCCAAACGCAATATCGAGTCCGCGGCTTGGGCGAAGGACTGGCTGGCTAGACACAGGCGCATCGCCGACCACATCGTCGCGCAACCGGACGGCTACATCGACGCCATGATCCCCGAACTCACGCCCTGGCTCTGCTACGGAATGACGTGCCCGAACTGCGTGGGGAAGAAGTCGCAGGAGGCCATGGGAAGGCGTGTCATGGGGTGGCGTCACACAAATCCGGACGTGCTCCGCTGCCGCGCCTGCGGTCAGGAGTATCCAGATGCAGGTTTTCCCGAAACCGCGAAGCTCACGTGCCCACGATCCGGCCAGGAACTCACATTCTACCTGAACGAGGCGGAACGCGCCCATCCGGAGGATCGCAGTGGCAAACACGCGTGGCACTGGGTTGGGCGTCCGACACACGTCAGCTTCGCGGGAATGATTCGCTATCAGAAAGTCACGTTCATGACCAGCGCTGTCCGCAGTCTGGCATTGGTCCATCGCTTCACGGACGACCCACGCTACGCGGAGAAGGCCGTGGCCATTCTCAAACGCCTTGCACATTGCTATCGCAACTGGCTGTATCATGACTACTGGGACACCGTTGCGGACTGCGATCCGCTCTACGCCGCCTGGCATGACCGGGCGCTGCCTCTGGTCTGGAAGCGCCATCTCTGCACGGACGCCTACAAAAAAGACACGGTGGACAGGGCCGCGATGCTGCAATCGTTCTGGGGAGCGGGGCGCGTGCACCCCAGCTGCGACGTCACCGGAAAGCTCGTGGGACTCAGCCTGGCCTATGATCTGGTGCACGACGCATGTGATGGGTCGGGTCGGCCGTTGTGGACACCGGAGACTCGCGCCAAGGTGGAGCGCGATCTATTCATGGAATGGTTGATGGGGGGTGAGCCCTTCCTGGGTGGCGCGGGCAAAGCCACCAACGTCAACAACAAGTCCGGTCGCGTCTACAAACCCATGGCCTACGTAGCCAAGTGTCTGGGCATCACGCAGTGGGCGGACACTGCGCTTTCGGGCTTTGAGGCACTGGCGACGCAGTCTCTGACCTACGACGGCTTCAGCCACGAAAGCGCTGCCTACACATTCTCGGGCGCCAGCTACTTCGGCAACATGCTGGGCCTGGCCGAGGCGTTGCACGGGTTCCGCTGGCCCGAGGGGTACACTGGACGCACCGGCGTGGTGGACCTGTATCGGGACTGCGCCCGCTTCCGCCTGCTGATGCGGGCGCAGATCGACTGCCTGCGGCCCGATGGCCTCTTTCCTCCGCTCTCCGATACGCCCATCGGCTTTCGGCCGAGCGCCACATACCTGGAGATCGGCATGAAGCGCCTGCCCGAGTACTACGCGGGAGCCCTGGGCTCCTTCTACCCCCGATCCACGCCAAGCGAGTACGCCGTGCTGCATCTCGACACCGAACCTAGCCGAGAACCGCCCCCCGCTGGGCAGGAGCTGGCACTCCCGGAGATCTACTTCCCCGCCTGGATGACCGGGGTGATGCGTCATGGCACAGGCTCGGATGCCGCCATGCTCACGCTCCACGCATCCCCCCCCGGCGGGCACCGTCACTCGGACAGCCTCTCGCTTTTCTACATGTCGGGCGGCGGAGTTGCCCTGGGTGACCATGGCTACATCGGCGACACCCCCATGAACAGTTGGTTCAAGCACACGTTCAGCCACAACCTTGTCGTCGTCGATGGCCAGAAGCAGCGGCACCGGAAACCGCCACGGATTCCAAGACTCCACCTCATGGCCACTAGTCCGCGGGTGTCGGTGATCGAGGCATCCTCCGAGGTCTACGAGCAATGCTCCGAGTACCGTCGCCTGATCGCGCTGATCAAGGGTCCGGGCGCCGGAACTTTTGTCGTGGATGTGTTCCGGGTCAGCGGAGGCAACCGGCACGCCTTCCGGGTATTCAGCGAGCGGGCCGCCAGCGATGCCAAGGACGGAGCGCTGGTGTTCGAGAAGGTTGTTCTACCTCCAGAACCGCCCTTGCCCGAGATCGGCGCAAGCCTGCGCCGCGAGGACATCTTCGGTCTGCGCGACGTGCGAAGCACGGAGGATGTCCCCGCGACCTGGCAAGCCACTTGGAAGCAGGCAGGCGCGGCCTACAGGCTATGGATGCTCGCCGACATCGACGAAGTGGCTGCCTCGAACGGCCCCGGACAGGAAACACGCCGACAGGTTGGCCGCCGCGTGCGCTACGTGGATGCGATCCGGAAAGGGGAGAACCTGGCCTCCACCTTCGTGGCCATCCACGAACCGAGTCGTGCGGATGGGGAAATGATCATCCAGGCTGCGGAACGCCTCGTCGTCCCCGAGCAGGCCGGCCCACGCGCGGTGGCGTTGCGTGTCGCCAGCAAATGGGGTGCGATCTGGATCCTGGTGGCATTCGACAACGAAATCGAGATCGATGGCATTCGCTTCCAGGGCGAGTTCGGGGTGTTCTGCGAACGCTCTGAATCGAGCTATTGGCTGATGGGGGCAGCAGCCCGGACGCTTGAGCGCGCTGGCTCTGGCTATGCAGATCTTCCCGCCATCTGGCGCGGCAAGGCCACCGAGAACACGTCTTCCATTATCAGGGCCGACACCCCGCGCCCAACCCCGTGGCCTGAACAACTGGCCGGATGCAGCTCAACCATTCGCCTCCATGACGGCACCCACCACACTGGCTTTCCGGTTGACGCGACGACTTCCGACACAATCACCGTGACTCGATTCCCTCTGCCAGAAGTCAGCGAATTCGAGCTCCCCGCCGTTCGCTACATCTCGGTCGAAAAGACTCGCTGAATGCCACTGCACCCGGCAGTACGCAGAGTGCGGTGGAACTTGAGAATGTGGTGCTGTCCGCAATTTGCGCCGCGCGGAGGGCCGCACGGCCTACTGGCGAAGCATGCCTTGTACGGCGGGCGGCCTTCCCGACCGCCATCGCAATCCGCGCCTGCTCAAGGCCGTCGGCTATGGATGTTTCGGGCTGTATAGTGCTGCGGATTGGTGTGCGCAACATGGCATAGGGAATGGTGATGATGTCGTCCGATGGTCATGGTGGAATTGACACGGTGCAATTGGCGCGGGCCGAGATGGCGCGTCACTACGACCCTCTGCGTCTGAGGAATTTCCCCAGCGGCGGATTTCTGTCTCCGGAACACCGCGCCATCTGGTCGGCCATGGACTGCTATGCCGCTGCGAATCCGGATTGCAGTCCCGTGCTGCTGAAGGCCCGTCTCCATGAGGAAATTGCGGCGCAGTTTCAACCAGTGCTCTTTCCACACAGTCCCTTTTTCTTCGAGATGGGTCTGCGCTACTCCGAGAATTGGGGGAATTGCCACGCTCTGGTGGTGGGCTCCTGGCTGGAACAGCGGAATCGGGGACGGTGCTACGATCCGGCCACGTCTCACAGCCGGGAGATTACGCATTTCGGCTTTCGTCCCGGTGCGCTCGCGATCGCCAAGCACGACAATGTCTTTGATTATGACCATCATTGCCTTGGCTACACGCATCTTCTGCGGGTTGGCGTGAAGGGCGTCGTGCGGGAAATCGAGGCGCGACGTGGCCAGCCGACATCCCCAGCCCAGGGGGCTTTTCTCGAAGCCGCGCGTCGGAGTTGTCTGGCCCTGCTCGGAATCGCCGCGCGATTTGCGGAGTCCGCACGGGAGCAGAGTCGCGATGCGCCCGATTCCGCATCCGCCGAGTTCATGCGGATGGCGGCCGAGGCGGCCGGACGCGTCCCCGCCAACCCGCCGGAGACGTTCTACGAAGGCCTGGCCGCGCTGTGGTTCCTGCGAGAGGTGACCGCCACGGTGGAAGGGGTCGGGGTCTCCGTCGTGGGGCATCTGGACCGGCTTCTCATCGATCTGTATCGCGCCGACTTGGCTGCGGGTCGCATCACCGAAGCCCGAGCCCGGGAACTCCTGGCGCTTTGGATGCTGCCCACGGATGTCAAGTTTCATGTCGAGGACCACACTTGGCCCGAAACCAGCACCTGCATGGAGTTGGGTGGATGCGATGAGGATGGCGTACTCATTTTCAACGAACTGACACGTCTGATCCTCGAGGTACACCGAGATCGCCATTTTCTCAACCCGAAGCCCAACTGCCGCATCAGTTCACAGTCGTCCGAAGAGTATCTGGAGCTGCTGAGCGGGATGATCCTGGCGGGACACAATGTGTTTGCCCTGCTGAATGACGACACTCTCATCCCTGCCTGTGTCAAGGCTGGCAAGAACGTGCGCGAAGCCCGTCTGTACGTGAACGGAGGTTGTCAGGAGACGATTGTGGAAGGTGTGGAGCACAGTGCCGGGGCATACTACTACTTCAATCTGCCTCGGGTGCTGGACCTGTGCCTGCAACCCCCGCAGGAACTGCCGCCACCCCTCTTCTCTGAGA
>JAGLDW010000239.1 GCA_023145395.1 Lentisphaeria bacterium
GGGGTTGGCTTCGAGAAAGTTCATGACGACTTCTTCCGTCTCGGGGCGGGTGATGGTGCAGACGGCATAGACGAGCGTGCCGCCGGGCTTTACGCACCAGACCGCGTGGTTAAGGATCTTGAGCTGGCGGGTGGCGCATTGGACGACGTCGCGCTTGGAGGAGCGCCAGCGGGCATCGGGATTGCGGCTCCAGGTGCCCCAGCCGGAGCAGGGGGCGTCGACAAGCACGCCGTCGAAGGTTTTATTGAAGGGTTCGTCGTGCACGGCGTTGTGGGGCTGGGTGCGGATGTTGCGGATCCCGTATTTGCGTGCGCGTTTCTTGAGTTCCTTGAGTGCGTCGGCGCGGGTGTCGGTGGCGAGCAGCTTGCCGTCTTGCCCCATCAGGTCCATGAGGTGGAGGGATTTTCCGCCCGCTCCGGCGCAGCAGTCCCACCAGTCGTCACTCTTTTGTGGGTTGCAGGCATGGCCAACGCATTGCGAGGTGATGTCCTGCACAACGAATTGCGCGGCGCGGGATGCGAGTGCGTTGGCTAGGCTGATGCCGCCGGCGACCGATAGGGCGGAGGGAAGGCGGGCGTGAATGGCGGCGGGGACATCGCGGTCGGCTAGGGCTTGGACGAGCTCGCCAGCACCGGACCGTGCGCGGATCCAGGTGGGCGGTCGTTGCTGGATTTGCTCGATGTTCAGCTGGGTCTGTTCCGGATCGATCATGCTTTCAAATCCAGGAGGGACGAGATCGGTGGTTTCGAGCGGCTGGAAGCCGGGGGCATTTTTGAACCATTCGTTGAGCGCGGCGGCTTTTTCGGACAGCGGCCTGTCGCCGAGGGGTTCGACAGGGCTCGGGAGGGTGCAGCGGCCTTCAAGATAGCGAAAGCTTTCGCCCAGCTCGGTGGAGTCGAGCGCGGCGCCAAGCAGGCACGCTTCGGTGGGCGGGAGCTTTAGCTTGCCGACGGTCCAGCCATGCCAGCGGAAATAGGAAAAGACAGCTTGCGAAAGAAAGCGGCGGTCGCGCGAGCCGAGCTCCTTGTGCGCCCGCAGGTGCCGGGCGAGGAGGCTGTCGGCCGGGCGTTTTTCCTCGATCACTAGGCGGGTGATTTCGGGGAGCAGTTCCGCGAGCATTTCGGCGTGGCGGCGCAGTACTTTCTCCGGGAGGGGTCTAGGTGGTGTGTTGTTATTGTCCATAAAATCGCATTTCTGTGTTGTGCCGCTGTTCGGCGACAGGTATTTAAAGTGCTTCATTACTTGAGAGGATGGAAAATGTCAAAGGAACTTGGATACGTATTG
>JAGLDW010000024.1 GCA_023145395.1 Lentisphaeria bacterium
CTCGTCCAAAGTGCCGAGTGCCCGCCACCAACCGTGCCACGGGGCGCGCAAACTCAAGAGAAAAAGGCGCGCAAGCGTTTCGTCGCTTCTGAGAACACGGACGAGTCGCTTGCGGAAGGTCGCGCTGTGGTAGGTCTTGGCGTTGTGGGAGAATCCCCCTTTGAACAGGGAGTCCGCCACTGCGCCATAGTCAGCCAGGACGCGCCCAATGGTATCAGCGCAGATGCCTTCGAGGATCCACGCTGCTGCCTCTTCGCACATGCCGTGCGCGTGTTTATCGAACGTTTTTGTCACTTTGAAAATCTCTCGCCATATGTCCACCCAGGCGGTCTGTCATCTGCGATGAACATACACGTGGGGGGGGGGAACCCAAGTGCCATATGACGTTGTTTACTGGACATCGATGAGGAAGGAGGAAGATTGGTGGCGGAGAGCATGAAACTCAAAGTGTGAGTATGAACAGGCCAGGCCAGAAGGACGCTGCCGATGAACTTGCCCACACCCTGTTTTTTTCTTGCCTGGCTGGTGGCGTTGTCCGTCTGTGCTGGCCCCGCTGCTGTCGTGCGTGTGGAGGGTCGGGGATTCACTGTGGAGCGTTTCGACGAAAAGGCACGCGCCTTCTCCAATCGTGACTATGCGTGGACCGGGGTTCCCCCAGTGCTGCGCGGATGGCAGTTTACCCGGGTGGATGGAGGAGGAGATCCGGTGATCGCCGTGACTCCGGAGGCCGATGGCGCCATCTTTCTTGCGACTACGCCAGGGCGCGCCAGTCATGACGACAAACTGGTTGGCTGGACGCTGGTGCGCGACTGGTCTTTCTTCTATTCCACCACACCCGTTGCAACGCGGGTTCGGGTGTTTCGCAGGGAGGGAAAAGCTGGGCAACGCATTGAGATCCCCCTGCTGGGCTGGACGCGGTGCCTCGTTCTGGCACCCAGACTGTCCGGGGCGCCGGAGACGGAGAGTACGACGCCGGACTTTGGCAGTGTGCCAGGTGTGGTGATCGATCATGCACCGGCGCGTCTGAAAAACTACGTTGGCTGCCCGAGCATCGCTGTTCTTGCGGATGGTCGCTACGTTGCATCGCACTCCTTCTTTGGCGGTGGTCCCCGGCGGGGGAGAACGGTCGTGTTCCGCTCCCAGGATCGCGGGGCGTCGTGGCACCGGCTTTCGGAGGTGCCCGGCGCGGCGTTCTCGACTCTTTTTGCACACCGTGGCGCATTGTACCTAATGGGGGTGGGGCCGCGCGCCGCTGTCACGATCTGGCGTTCGAAGGATGGCGGAGCGACGTGGACAGAGCCCCGCGACCACCAGTCCGGTGTTCTTCTGGAAGGAGGCAAACACCACAGTTCCACCGTGCCGATGATCGTGCACCGGGGACGCGTCTGGCGGACCATGGAGGATCGAGGAGCGCCGGGGAGATGGCCCCGATATTTTCGCCCCTTTCTTATGTCGGCGCCCGTCGATGCGGATTTGCTGCAGGCGAAGAACTGGACCATGTCCGAACGTCTCACCTCGACGCAGAAATGGCTGGACGGCGAGTTCAACGGCTGGCTCGAGGGCAATGCGGTCGTCGGTCCAGACGGCAACATGGCGAACATTCTGCGGGTGGACGATTGGCTGGGAGGCCATGCGGCTTTTATTCACTACGACGAGGCGGGCCAGAAGGCCACCTTCGACCCCACGCGCGACATTGTGGAGATGCCTGGGGGCGCCTGCAAGTTCACGATTCGCTTCGACCCGGTTTCACAGTGCTACTGGAGCCTGGTCAACCGGGTGGACGAGGGAATCCGCGCCGGGCGGCAAGCCACCTGTGTGCGCAATACCCTCGCATTGATCTCCTCTCCGGACCTGCGCGCCTGGACTGTGCGCGCGACTATTCTGCACCATCCGGATGTCATTCATCATGGCTGGCAGTATGTCGATTGGCACTTTGATGGCGAGGACATGATCGCGGTGTCCCGGACTTCCTTCGACGACGGCTGCGGGGGAGCGAGGAACCAACACGACGCGAATCTCTTCACCTTCCATCGCATCCGCGGATTCCGCAAAGCGGAAACCATGCCCCAGGGAGGGGATACGGCCCGCTGAGCCGCCCCAACGCGAACTGCGTCCAGGCGATCTCAATCTGGACGGGGGGGGGAGACAGTCTCTCTCTTCTGTTTTTCGCAAATCCTCCAGATCCAGGACTTTGCTCAGGCTCCCGAAGCGAGGTCCGCCAAATGCTCTCGCATCGACTGGAACGAGCAGTGCGACTTTCGTGGTTTGTACTTGAGTTCGCCATGCTCTCGCACATACCTCCCCATTTTTTCGTTGAACTCACCCCGGGCATTGACCAGCTGCCCCCAATGACCGAAAGTCCAACTGACATCTCCCGAGCGTGGGCTCAAATTGTCATGCCATTCGCGCGGGAACAGAGGTAGCCATTTTGGGTGGTCGTTGAGCCACGTGCTTGTGTACAACATATCGTAGCCGAACTCGGCCTCGCTTCGGTCCATGAGCTCCAGGAAGCAGAGCGGTAGGTGCTCGGGGTCGTCGAAGATGGATCGCGGTGCTAGTGCGTTGGCAATGTGGAATGTGCAATACGTCGCGGGAAGGCTGTCTTTGGGCGGGTCGTACTTCAGGCTGCGCACATTCCAGTCTTTCGGCAATGCCACGCCCACGCTCTGCGGGTAGAAACGATCGGCCCGGGAATCGGCAAACGGCGTCACGAAAGCGAACATGATTTCCTCGAACTCGGCAGCGTCCTTCGCCTTTTCGGCCACGGTTCGGACCTTCTCCAGCAGGCGTTGCCATTCCCCGTGTTCCTCCCCTTCGTTTCGCAGGAGGCCAAGCGCATGATGGAACAGAGGGGTTCGGTTTCTCACTACTGCACCCATGGTTTCATCCGGGTGCTTGGCATGCCATTGGTAGGCGAAGAAGAACGAAATTCTCGTCAGCGAGCGGATGTAGGCTTTGTGTTCGGCTGGAGTTTTTTTCTGGGTGTTGTCCATGGTGCTTATTCCTCGATCTGGTCATGCCTTGCTCCCCCCCCCTCGCTTGAACGAAACATTGCCCTTCTCTTTCACGCCATATACATTCTCATTCATGGAATGAACACTCGCACTCGCCGAAAAGCAACAACATTCCACAGCGATCCCATGGACGTGGAGTGGTGGAGGAGTGGAGCATTGGAAGTCAACGAGTTGCAGATTCCAAAACTGGTGCAAGAAATGCAGACTCCCTTTCCCAGTCGGTTGGCCCCTTAGGGTGCGCACGGAAATAACTTTACATTT
>JAGLDW010000240.1 GCA_023145395.1 Lentisphaeria bacterium
GCGAAGCTCCCGCTGAGCCGCACGCTGCGAACTCAGCGGATCCCGGGAGGGCGAAGCTCCCGCTGAGCCGCGAATAGCCCATTCGCGTTTCGCAGTGCCATTCGCCTCTTTTTTCGTTCCTGTCATTGCCATTTGCACACGCGGCTCAGCGGACCGTACCCCCTCCCAGGGGCAATGGACATGGCTCTGATGTCAGGCGTAGGCCAGTTTTCGGAACCTTGGCACACGATGGAATGTGATAAGGTTGGAGTCGTGGGCATTCCGCGCGTTGGCGTTGGCGGTGCGCATCAAGATGACGAGGTCGTCGCCGTCGATGACGCAGCTTCCCCCGTAGCAGGATCGCTCGATTTCGTCTCCTTCGACCAATAGCGCCGCGAAGCACCAGTCGATGCAGTTGCGGGAGAAATGCAGCGCCAGGTTTCGGCGCTCGTTGAAGGGCATGCCGTAGTGTTTCGGATGGAGCCGGTCCACGCGCCGCATGGAATCGGTCGCCTGGGAGGAGACAAGCCAGTGCAGTCCGGTCTGGGGATCTTTCAGCATGGTAAAACCGATGTGTCCGCCAGGGAACGGCACGTAGAGAACAGGTTCTCCGGAGGGTGCTTTCTCCAGATCGACTAGAATGTTGCCGTCCGCCTGTTCCGTCGCCTTGGCCAGGCAGGCGAGATTGGAGCGCCCGGTGGCTGCACGCAGAAACATATGGAAGGTTTTTCCTGCGGGGTCGTGCCAGATGTGGTCTGGGTCGGTGATCTGGACCAAGTTCGCCTCCCCCCAGCCCATCTTGCTCATGGACCGATGCGCGTCTTCCGATCCATGGCGACCGGGAGCGTAGAAGGGGGTGCCGATCAGATTGGGCTGCCCGTGGCGCGCCAGGACATCGCCAAAGCTCAGCACGTTCGAGTAGGTCCAGGCATCGGGGCGAGTGAGATCGTCGTCCAGGGAGGCCGAAAGGACCACTGGCGCCAGAATCCAGGCGGGATATCCGTGCCGGACGGGTTCGGTGCGGCATTCCCTCACCAAATAGACTCGGCCGTGCGCGTAGACGATGGAGCCTGGGTACGAGTACCACTGCCTTCCCGTCTCGAGAGGCAACGCCTCCGTCCACGTCGTGCCGCCGTCGTCCGAGCGCGCAATCTTCAGGTCATCCCGCCCCCCGATGATGTAGACCGCCTCACCGGCCACGAAGGGAAAGCCATCGACCATGGGGATGCGGGTTCGCGGCGCCCAAGTCTCGCCGCCGTCGTCGCTGGTGTAGGCGATGACCAGCCACTCCACCTCAGCCGAAGGTCGGTCGTCCTTGACCAGCAACGTGCCCACGAGCCGGCCCGTCGGCAGAATCGCGAGCGCGGGGCAATAGCCAATCTGCCGTGCGGGTTCGTCGGCCTGCCAGACGGTGACGTACTCGTTCGCGAGCGCTTTCCCAGTTCCCTGCATGATCACGTCCTTTGTGCCCTACGGGACGGCGATGGTGAAATGGACGGGGGCGACCTCGGTGGATTTCACGCCGGCGCGCCGCAGTTCGATGAATCCGAAGGCTTGCTCCCGCACCTGTTCGGCGTCCCGCTCGATCTGTTCGCCGGCTTGGACCTCGGTCAACTCGGGGGTCGGAGGCATCAGGTAGATGGCGAAGAGGGTGGAAG
Organism: Lentisphaeria bacterium; assembly: GCA_023145395.1. Classification (GTDB taxonomy): domain Bacteria; phylum Verrucomicrobiota; class Lentisphaeria; order Oligosphaerales; family Lenti-02; genus JAGLDW01. The sequence continues at coordinate 1,638 of JAGLDW010000240.1, forward strand.
AGTAGGGGCCTCCCGGGTCGTTGGTGATCTTCAACTGCAGTTCCCCTTTTTCGAGCAAACTCGCTTGGAGGCCAGTCAGCTTGAAGCAGAGCGTCCGGCGGTCTCCCCGGCTGCCCTTCCTGCCCACGCGGCCGATGCAGACATCCTTGTCCTCGCCGGTCCGAACCCAGAGCGAGTGTTCGGGGACGCCATCCACAAAATCCAAGTCGTTGGCGTAGATCCAGAGGTCGAACTGCTCGGGAACGGGGTTGGGCGCGGCATCCGGGTGCTCCTTGAGCCAGCTTGCCTTGTCCAGGCTGATCTCAGCCGTGTTCCGGGCGCCGCCTTTGCCCGTGAACCGGTTGACGATGCTGTCCGGTCGCAGCGCCCTTGTCAGATAGGTGTTCATCCCGCCAACCACGCTCCGAATTCCGGGCTCCTCAAGTGCGGCGCGGATCGCTTCCGCTTGCGCGCCCGCTCGCCGCTTTGCCTCCTTGCGAAGCGTGTCGTTGCCGCCTCCGGCCCAGCGGGACTGACGCCCACTGCGACGGACTTCATCCACAGTGCGCAGGTAGTCGATCAGCCGATGCGTGTGCGCCAGGCCCTTGGCCACCATCTCGATCCGTGCCGTCTCGGCGGGCGTGACGGCAGTCTGGTGTGCATTGACTATGCATTGGTCCAGGCGAGCGAGCAGCTCAGGGGTGAAAAGCTCGAGCATCTCCACATAGGGAAGCTGCTGCGCGATCTCGATTCCGGACTGGATGGCGGCTCGTTCGATGCTCTCGTGATAGTCCCGCATGGGGGTGACGGCACCGCCGTAGGCTTTTTGGTAGAAATCGGTCATCAGGGCGTCCACATCGCGTTCGGCGTCCCAGAGAAGTTTGGCGGCCACATAGTAGCCGGTGGCGTGTGTGGCGGGGTTGCGCCCATACTGCGAGATCACGCCCAGCAGACCTTGCTTGTGCAGGTAGGGAAGTTCGGTCTTGAGCGTGTGCACGATCGGCCAGGGCAGGTGGAGCCAGGACACTTTGTAGTAGTACTCGTAGAACAGGATGTTCGGCGTTCGTTGGCGCCAGGCGAGATAGTCGCGGTGGTAGGCGCGGTTCTCGACACTAGCCGGATCCTGCAATGCGTGATTGTGATCCATGAAGCGGCAGAACTGGATGGCCACGTTGTCGCGGGGCTTGAGCGTCGGGTCCAACGGTGGCGCCACCGTGGTGTGGTAGGCGATCATCTTGATCAGAACCTTCGGGTGCTTTTTCTCGACAAGCTTCGCCACGCGGTTCGCGAAGAGTAGGCATCGGCGGGAGTTCCTGGCTTCGTAGGGGGCGTCCTTCTCGCCCAGCGCCCGACAGGCGTCGCACTGGCAGAACGTCCCCTGCGAGTCCTCGGGATCCACCGAGACCATGCGAATGTGGGGATCCCGGTCCAAGAAGCCGATGATGGTCTGCGCCGCCGCAGTCACCACCTCCGGATTCGACGTGCAAATCTGTAGCCGTTTCCTCTTCAGTTCGGCGGGGTCCATTTCAGGGTCGGGACGTGCGCCATCCGCCTCCGCGTAGTATTCCGGGTGGCTCTTCAAGTAGGTTGCGGGGGGGATGAGCGAAAGATAGCTATGGACAAACCACTGTAGACGGAACTCATCCGGCTCCCGAGTTCGGTAGTTCATCCGGTTCACCAACGCCCACTTGCCGGAACCAACCCCGCGAATGTCGAAATCGGGCTCCTGGACACTATGCGCCTGGCCCACTCGCAGCGTGTCAAGACGCGGAACGACCTCGCCATTCTCTCCCGGCCATAGCCAGCGCACGCCAAGATACTCCTCGAGAAACGCGCTCACTCCGTTGATCGTGCCCATGCGGCTGGGGCCCGCGATGACAAGAGCGGCACCTCGGGTGGAGATCACAAAGCCCTCCG
>JAGLDW010000241.1 GCA_023145395.1 Lentisphaeria bacterium
TATTCTTTGTCGATCAGAGCCACCGATCTCGCGGGCAATGTGGCGACCACAACGGTGCAAGTCACCACGACAGCCGCCAAGGAGGAGACGGCGGACGTTGTGACGGAAGACACGCCTCCTGAAGACGGCAAGGATGACAACAGCGGCGGCAACGGCGGCGGCAGTGTGACCCCCTATGTGGACCACACTCCCGGACCCCGCCAGCGGAGGGAGTTCGACGAACTGGAGGACATGGGTGACACTGTCGTTTCCCGTGCACCATACGTGTTTCCGCAGATGCCCGCTAGAAAACGTCGCTCGGCCTCACCCCAGAATGTGACAACTCCCGCACCGTCCACACGCACTCCCTCGGGCAAGCGCCCCGTGCGGACCGCCGCAAAACGGCGGGTGCCCGCCAGAGAGCGGCAGGAGCACCCCGTCGCTGGAAGCAGAGCGGGACCCCTCAAGAAATCCTCTCCCAAACGACGCAAACACGCTCCCATCCTAATGGCTCGTGCACCGACCAGCCAGCCCCCCACACCAACCGAACCAACCGTGCCAATCCCACCGCCTGTGACAGAGCGCCGCGACACCACCATCGATTCACCTGCTCCTAGCAGGTTCCCCTGGTGGATTCTCCTTTTCCATCCACTTTTCTTTCTTCTTTTCCTGCCGAGTCCGCGGATCGTGCTGGAACTGGCGGATGATGAACGTCAGACGCTGCGACAACCGACTGCGGAGGATGTGGTCGAGGCACTCGCCGAACTACGGAAAACGGGCAAGCGCGTGACAGGAATGCGAGTGCGGGCGCCCTTGCGGGGCGGGGGGCTGGTCCTGCGTTCTCTCTGGCGCGGAAATCGCTCGCGGTTTTGTGTTCAGAACGGAAGAATCCTGCTGGTGTCGGTCGCCAAAAGCAGTGTGAAGCCACCCGCCGACATCACGTCGGACCTACGGTCACTGCTCCATCCGGGCACCATAGTGGTTCTGCATGGTCGGGGTGCGGACGCGGGTGACGACAGCCTCGCGGCACGTCTGTCGGAAGTGCTCCCCAACTGTACCATCCGCACCCCATAATCTGCGGACTCCGCAGATCCTGGAGTGAGCCGCTGGGTACCAGAGGCCAT
>JAGLDW010000242.1 GCA_023145395.1 Lentisphaeria bacterium
AGGGCGAACGGCCCGTGAGCCGCTCCAATGCGAACTCCGCATGGCGCACCGGTCTACTCTTGCGTCTTCTCCGCGTACTCGACCCTCACGGCGAAATCAACCATAGTCGGGGCGCCTCCGCCGCGAACTCGCACCGCCCGCCAAAGCGCCTCGCCCAGTTCGCCACTGCTCGCCGCGCCAAAGCACATCTGATTCCGGGAGCTCGGATACGCCCTAAACTGTCCCTTGGCATCGATCCGCAGCGTGCCATCGACAAAGACCCGGATGTCGTTCCCCTCAAGCTCGACGCGGTACGTGTGAAACCCATCCGTGGTGTCCATCTCATAGCGCATCTTTTTGTTGTAGTGAATATTTATGTGGTCGGGATGGAAACGCACGCGATCCACGCATTCTCCATCGCCGAAAATCAACGAACTGATCCCGGAGACAATCTTGATCTCCGCCTCAATGACGGCCTTGCCCCCGGGTTTCTTTCCCCAGGGGTGACGGTAGTAGCGGTAGTTTCCCAGCTCTGTGCCTTGATCCGCGATCCGGAACGCACCGTCCCGCACCTCGCAGACCACATTCCCAGTGGAGGGATCCGGGCTCCATATCTTAGTCGGAGGCTTGGATCCCTCGAAGACAGCCGTCCACTTCTGGGCAGCATCGGTCGAGGGAGGCGGCGCCAGTGTGAATTCGAGCTTGTTCGCGCCACGCACAAGCCAAGCGGGATCGAGGGTGACATCATGCCAGTCCGCATGGTTTTTCACGGTAGCCGCAGGAGGTGCGACGTGTCCATTCACTCGCAGCCCAAGCTGGCTAGCCCACGCGGCGGGAACCCGCATACAGGCCGTTAGCTTCGGCTCGAATCCAGCCCGCCGCGCGGCGGCGAAATCCTCCCCGATCATGATCTCCGTCTCTTTTGTCGTACCCTCCTCGAGCACCAGTCCGTGTTTCGGCGACAGCATCTTGATCGTGCGGTAGGCGAGACCCCCGGCTAGCCAGGATTCCGGATTGCCATCGCGAATGTTCACGAAGTACAGCTTGTTCGCCCCCACGAGAGTGTCGGCGCTGCCAAGCTCCCGCCAGAGAGAGTTCTTTGGGTTGAAGCTGTTGAAGTAGTAGAGCCCGTCGGCACCGGCGAACCAGGCGTTGGCGGCACGCCCGCGATAGCCCTCCCGCGAGTTGCGGCGGAACCGGGTCTCGCCGCGGATCCGCGACTCGCTCATGCCGGGAAAGGAGGCCACACCATATTTGCGGGCAAGTTTGACGGTATGGTGCCAGGGGTTGAGGCGGAAGTATCCCGTGGTGACCAGCAGATCGACCAGGCCGTCCTGGAGCCACCGTTCGAGATCGAACCCCATATCACGATTGAACTCCACGGAGTCGGCAACGCGCACGGCGACGAGGATGGGGCGCCCGCGCTCAAGACCGACCCGTTCGGTCATGGCCCGAACGCGCCGCACGAGCCCAGTCATCATCGCACGCTCCTCGTCACTGGCCTTGCCCCCATTCGCCACGCTGGGGAAGTAGCACATGTGACGGAAGAAATCCATTTCGATACCATCCACATCGTAGTTCTCGCAAACTTCCTCGATGAAACCGAATGCCAGTTCCCGGATCTCGGGCAGCGCGTAGTTGACCGAACTCCAGCGACCGTGCTTGGTGCGTTCGAAGGGCGTGCCAACGAGCCAGTCCGGGTGGTCCTGCTTCAGTTTTGGATAGAGGAAATGGAGCTTCTCCGGCTTGCTGCCCGAGTCGTGCGTGTCGTTCATGCGCATGGACCAAAAGGCCTCCATGTCGTTCTCGTGGGCATAATCGACAACGAGCTTCAAGCAGTCGGCTCCCTGTTCGATCAGTTCGCGGGTTACGTTGCGGCGGTTGGGAAGCACCCCGAAGCTGGCCGGTTGCACCTCCAAGACGGCGCCGACCTTCGTGTCGTGGGTGAAGTTGCTGAACCCGGAACTGATGGTGCAATAGGAAATGGCGCTGACCTGAGTGTCTGCGAGCGCGGTCGTCCGCAGATCCAGAAACGCCTCGGGCGTGCACTCTGCGGCGCGCGGGAAGTACAGCACGTCGCAGCCGTCGTTGTTGAGGATGATTCCGCGCTTGCGGAACGCGAGTGCACGGCGCGCCTCCCGAAGCGCCCCAAGCGTGTGAATGCGGCCACCCATACATCCCGCGAACACAACCAAAACCAGTGGAAACAAGGAGTGCCCAAATCTGCGTAGTGCGTCCCTCATCGTGCATGTCTCCCGTGAATCTCGACCAGTGGGCGAATCGATCAACTTTCGGCGGCTGAAGCATCCGCACCGGCGTGGTAGCTCTCGCGTATCCAGTCGCTGAGGACCTGGGTGGGATTCTCGACCCCCTCGGGCGTGACCGTGAACTCCCGCCGATCGCTGTGCAGAACGATCAATTCCAGACCGAAGACAAAGTCCCGGAACCGCTCCTCGCACAGCATGCGCACAGTCTGCCCCGTGCTCAGACTCAACTCCGCAATCGCATCCGCCGCCTCGGGCGTGAAGACCAGCGTCACTCCGCCTGCCTCGCCCAGACGCTGGGCGAAATCGAGCACATCCCGGCGCATCAGCGTGCGCTCGGCATCCCGATTTGCATCCAGAAGCGCGCGCAGCGCAGCCGTTGGATCGGCGACGGTCTCGGCATTCAGGGAAAGCGCTTTGACAGCGCCGCTGGGCAGCTCGAACTTGAAGTCGCGGAGGAGACGCTCCAGCACGGTCATCAATCCACGCGCACCTGTCTTTTCGCCATGGGCCTGGCGCGCGATTTCGGAAATGGCGTCTTCTCCCACGTCCAAGTCGATCCCGTAGCCTGCAAAATCGTCCCGATACTGGTTGAGCACACTGCCCTCCGAGCCAACCAGAATGGACCGCAGATCCTCTTCGTCGAGTTCGTCCAGGACGACGCGCACAGGCAGGCGACCCACAAACTCAGGCTCGAATCCGTACTCCACCAGATCACGCGTTTCAAGCTGTTTCAGATAGTGGGAAGCCAATTCGTCCTCAAGCCCGTTCTCGCCGCGACCGAAGCCGATTTGACGGTCGCCGAGACGTCCCTGGATCTGCTCGGGCAGCTTGTCGAAGGCACCGCTGACGATGAACAGGATGTGGCGGGTGCGAATCGTGCGCTGGGGGGTCTCCCCAGTGGCCTGCATCTGCATGAAAGCCTGCATCTGCCCCAGCATGTCCGTCTGGCTGAGCAGCTTGACCTCCGTGTCCTCCATGAGCTTGAGCA
>JAGLDW010000243.1 GCA_023145395.1 Lentisphaeria bacterium
TAGCCCGTCTCGGAGAACTTGGTCGCGTCCGCCTTGACGAAGGGGACTCCGATCAGCTTTGCGGCGCAGCGCATCAAGTAGGTCTTCCCCACGCCCGTGGGCCCAAGCATGAGCACATTGTGCTTGGCGTAGTCCAGTTCGCCAAGCTCGGGGTTCTCCATGCAGCGCCGAACGTGGTTGTAGTGGTCGCAGATGGCGACAGAGAGCACTTTCTTCGCCTCGTCCTGACTGATGACGAAACGATCGAGATGATCTCGAATCTCACGTGGTTTGAAGCTGAAGTCGCGGAGACGCTGGAGGATGTCTTCATCGTCCTCGGGCGGTTCTGCGCTCTCGTCCTCAGACTCCTTCTCGGGAGCTGGCGGCGGCGCGTTCGGGTTGGCCATGACGAATTTCACATCGGTGCCCGTTCCTTCAAGCGCGTGTCGAATCCGCTCCATGATCTCGTCAGGCGGTTCGATGGGCTGTTCCTTCGGCATGGCAAGCCTCTGATTTTTTCAGTGTTGGCGTCAGCGGACGCTGCTGTAGAGTTCGAAAAAGCGGTCCTGATACTCATCGAAGAGTCCATAGGAGCGGAGTTTTTCCCCCAGTGCCGTGACCTGCTCCTTGCTGCCCTCCGCCGCGCGGAAATCGTTCTGGATCTCAATGCGGACGGCATTGGGAACGCCCCCGCTCAGGTCAAGCAATCCACGCCCCGCCATCTCGCGTGCGTTGTGGGGCAGAGAGCGATGCACCAAGTCACTGATGAAATGGAAGAGCGACACTTCCCACAAGTCATCCACCCCGATGATCACCCCGCAGAGATTCGCCTCGTCCTTCTCCGCGTCTTTGCGGATTTGATCGGCGATCTCCCGAATCTCCCCCTGCACAGTCTCCTCGCCATACTCCTCTTTCGAAAAGTTCAGTCCATACTGGATGATACGAAGCCCCTCCTGGCTACGCAGAAACTGTTCCGCGTACTCCTTGGCCTCCTCCCCAAAGTTCTCCAGCGCCTGGTTGGCCAAGTAGCGTGGCAGGACCACCCTCGGGTGCTGCGCGGTCACACGCCCCTTGCGAATGCGGAGCTGGCCCACCTCGTCCAGCACTTCGGCGAGCACAAAATAGTCCACACACGTCTCGCCGAAAGTCTCGAGCAACTTGGACGGCGCGAACACAACTTCCGTGGCCTTTGCAGCGTACCAGAGTTCGTCCTGACTGGGCATGAAAATAGCTTCCGAGTGGTTGGCTGTGAGTAGGCGACCTACGAATATACTGTGCCCCCCTTTGTATGCGAGTCAGACACCTGAACAGGGGCGCATATCAGTTCCGTAGGTGCTGTCCGCAATCCGCACTGGCCGTTGCATGGACCGCGAATCAGCACGAGGGGTGGGGGGCATCCTCGGTCCCGGAGGTCCCGAGCCACCAAAGCACGTGCGTGTGATCCACTCTCTGGTCATTCGGTGCGGCGATTTCCGCCAATGGGAAAGTCCCAGACTTCGGCAACACCCTCGGGCGCTTGTTGCGCGGCGCGGCGAGTCATGGCGGTCTCCTCGGTGCAGCGCTCGATCCAGCCGCCGTCCCAGCCGTCCAGCACGAGAGCGTGCAATTCGTCACGAATTGCCGCGTGGCGGTCGTCGCCACCGAGATCGCAGCGTTCCTCTGGATCGGTCTCCAAGTTGAAAAGCTGAGGTTGCTCGCAACCGTGGTAGTGGCAGAGTTTCCAGGCTCCGCGCCGGACCATGCGGGCCGGGCGCTGGGTGTTGGCGTAGGTCTCGGCGAAGACAGGCGGGGGGGGCGCGCTTGCCTCCTCGCCCGTGAGCAAACTGCGCAGGCTAGCGCCACGCACGTTGGGCAGTGATTCCGCCCCAGCGAGATCGGTCACAGTGGGCGCCACATCGACAAGACTGGTCGCCTGTTCAATGGTCGTCCCCTCGCCGAACACACCGGGCCGGGACCAGATGGTGGGCACGCGCACCGATCCGTCGTAGAACGAATCCTTGCACCACAATCCGTGCTCCCCGCAGAGATCCCCGTGGTCGGAGGTGTACATGGTAGCTGTGGTCTCACGCAGCCCAGCAGCGTCCAGGGCGTCGAGAATGCGCCCCACATTGCGGTCGAGAGTGGTGACGAGCCCATAGTACGCTGCGCGTGACCGACGAGCCATCTCGGGCGTGATGCTCTCCATGGTGCGGGAAGCCTTGAGCGCCTGGACGGCCGAATTCTCCTCGATCGTCTCCCAATCGGGCCGGATTGGCAGGCGGTCCATGTACTCGTCGAACAGATCGGGGGAGCAAACGTAGGGGTTGTGCGGCAGGAGAAAGCCCACGACCATGCAGAAGGGGCGTTCGGCGCCACTGCCCCACCCGGCGAGCATGTCGCAAGCGCGTTTCGTCACATCCTCGTCATAGATCTCGTAGGTGGC
>JAGLDW010000244.1 GCA_023145395.1 Lentisphaeria bacterium
GCTACTGTGCCACACACAAGCCCCTCGCGAAAGTCCCCGAACGTCCCTCTATGTCCTTGTTGTTGTCGCATTCCGACCTCGACCCCTCAACTGTTTCGTTGGGAAACTTGCTGTATCAGCGGGCTGACTGGTCGCTTTGAGGTCAACGGCTAGCCTGTACAACCCGGACAACGCTGTGTGTATCGAAAATCGCCACATCGTTTCCGGTCCCATTACGAAACTTCTGTATTGCTGTAATAGACTATCGGCCAGCTTCTTGGAACAATCTGTAATCAACAAACTGAAATCCAGAATGTGAGTAAGGATTGACATAACCTGTGAGGGTCATGATCCATCCTCTGCTCGTTCGGCAAAGCCGGGACGCGTCTGCTTGATCGTGACGCCCCCGTCGGAAAAGAAAGGGGAGAACGGCATCTACTATCAGGCCAGAGCGCTGCGGAAATCCGCATTTCTGCTCTGTGGCAAGATCTGACGCCTCGGAACATGGACCTGGAACCGATACTTGATCTTGGTAGTATGCCGTTCGCCTTGAGATCAATCTGCGTCGTTCATGCCTTGCACAACGCCAGCATCAGCGGCGCTGGGCACCGGCGTCCGCCTGCATGCGCCTTGTTCGGTCTCGCCGATCGACCAACTTGCACTGCCGCCGCTCCTGACGCAATTGTAGGTCGGCTACCATTGCGGCCAAATTATGCTGGTGCCTCTCTGTGTAGGCGTCACGGTTTTGCCAGACTTCTGCTATGATCTCGTCCCTATACATCGGTCATGTCCTCCGGTAGGAGTTCCATCGGTGTGCAAATCTCTGGACACACGTATCCGGCAATAGCACAGATCGACCGCAGCAACGGCTTCGCACGTGCGTTGTCTATGTGTCGGCAGTTCCACGTCATCAGATAGTCAATTCCATGCACCGCTGCCACAGCCACATGCAGTGCATCGGCCTCTGCCGCAGGGGGAATCCCTCCCTCTGCTATGAACCGGTCAGCCAAGGCTTGAGATTCCCCATCTATCGGGAGTTCTGGTATTCCTTCCAGCGCAGCAAGTCGCCGCGATGCGGCCTCTGGATCACCGGCTGACGCTTCTACAATAACCAGTTCGGAAACAAAGAGTTCGTACTCATGGCGCGCTTCATCCCACCATTGGGAGGTAAGTTGCTGCCAAGCCGCTGCCCTGACATCACGGCTAGGCCGCGATGTCAGGTAACTGGCTATCGAAGTCTCGATGTAAATGCTCTTCTTCATACTTTGACTATAGTTTTCGCCCGCCACCTCCGCAATCCCTAGCCCTCCTCGACTCCTATCCTGCTTTGGGTATTCCGAGTCGCACTCCATGTTTCTTGCACAACTCTCGCAACCCAAGCTTGTCAAAGTGATATCGTCCGCTTTCGTGATAGTGTCCCACAACAACCATCGAGCCCTGCGGCATTCTAACAATGCGACGCTGAAGGTCTGCGTAATTTCCAACTCGTTTTCCATCGAGCATGTAGGTGAAACCCTTGTCGATCGAGTGTGACCAAGTCAGACGAATCCGGACAGGCTCCGTTTCTGGATTGGGTTTACTCGGAGCACAGCCCCAAAGCGAGATGGCTGTCAGCAGAATCGAGAAAGTTCTCATCTTCTTCATCTCATGGCTACGAACGACTGGATCTGGGGCGGCGATTAGCCGTCCCTAGCATCTGCTGGTTGGGCTGATCCGTCAGTTCCGTTCGAAGGTTGTTCGAGGTCAGTGCCACAGAAGGGGCAGAGCCTCACTCGTTCCCCGGCGCCCACCCACCGCTTTTCCAGGCGCAGGAGCCTACTGAGATCGCGGCCGCAGCAGACGCAAAGGAGTGGTCGGCTTTGGATGAATGCGGAGATCACCACAGGAACGAACGCTGCGAAAAGCATGATGAGGCCGAGGATCGGCATTGCCATCACGGAATTGAAGAAGACGGCGCCCAAGAGAAAACATGCAAATGCGAGCAATGGGACACCACGTGCCTTCGCCCGCCGATGGTCAAGTTGCTCTCGAATTGTCATCATTCTTTCTGCCCAACGTTTATTATCCCGCAGCTACACTGCACACCCGGATGTTGCGGTTTTCTCTGCCGGCGTACTCAGCATAGCCGTCCTCTCTCTGGTCGTCAAATCGAGCAGCTTGTGCTCGGCGTGCAGCATTTGGCGGTCAATAGCCCCCAAAATGTTGCAGCTACATCGGGAGATATTGGACGCGTCGAATCCGGGGTTGGGCGGTTGTCGGTACCACTGCCTTGCGGAGTTCGCGGCTGAGCGAGATGTGGTTCGAGTAGGCTCGCTACTCCGTGCGCCGCGTCAGCGGAGCGGCCACCGTTTTCGGGCACGGAGAGCTGGGCGCTTCGCCCGGCGCGTGCCCGAAAACTTTGAAGTGGGGTCCGGGGAGTGCTGGCATTGCCGCTCGCGTTGCTCACTGCTGTCCTGAGGGCAGCCCGTGGCCTTCGGCCGCTATCCCGGCGGGGTTCGGGGCAGAGTCCCGTTTCCCTTTGCGAGTCGCAGAGCCAGGGTCAGGCCAGCAGGCCCCGACGAACGCCTTCGTAGAGGAGGAGTGTGGTGGCTTGGGCGACATTGAGAGACTCCGCGTCGCCGGGCATGGGAATGCTCACATGCTCGCCCGCATCGAGATTCTCGATGCCGTTGGCCTCGTTGCCGACGACCACGCCCGCGCCCGCTAGTTCGAAGGCGTCTGCATGGCAGCTGACTCCCCCGCTCGGCACGGCGAGCCAGAGCCGCTGGAGACCTAGCTCAAACAGTCGATCACGCGCCGTCAAGAGCGTGTCAGCAGCCGGAAGATCGAGAGCGAACTGCGCACCCATTCCGGCTCGAATTGCTTTCGGACTGTAGGGATCGCATCCAGCGCCCACCAGCCAAACTTGACGCAGACCCACGGCCCAGGCCGTCCGCAGAATGGTTCCCAAATTCCCCGGTTCCTGAATCCGGTCGAGGATCAGTGTGAAGGGATCGGGAAGGTGCGTCGGGGCAGCCAGTTCGGGTCGGCGCAGCACGAGCAGAATGCCCTGTGGGCTTTCCGTCACTGCGAACTCCGCAAACTCGGCGCCGGGGACAATGTCGAGACGATCCGTCATCAAGACGCTCACAGACGCGAAATCCGCGGAGTCCGCAAACTCTTGCGAGCAGAGAGCGAATTCAAGATGATCGAGCCGCCGCGTCAACGCCTCCTGCGAACAGCGCAATCCCTCCACCAGCATACAGCCGCTCTTGCGCCGTCCGCGGCGCGTGCGAAGCTGCAGCAGGAGTTTTCTCTGTCGATGGGTCATTGCAGACGCTTCAAGTTGCAGGCGCGCAGCAGTAGCTCGCCCGTGAACTGTCCTTTGATCACTAGGCGGACCATACCCTCTCGGCGCAGCCCTCGCGCATCGCCGCTCTTCCGGCACGCCTTCCAGCGCGAGTCACTGAGTTTCTCCAGGGGGTAGTGCACGATCAGTTCCTCGGTACCATCGGATAGTGTCTGAATCAGACACATCTCAATGTGGCCTTGCACAGGAGAAACTAGTCGCACGCTGGCACAGCACTGGAAACGACTTCCTTCGACGGCTTGCACCGGCGCCGACACAAGTGCCAGGTGGCCTGGTGTCTGCGAACGCAGCCGAAAGACGGGTGCCGACTGTCCGCGCTCGGATTTCCAGGTCTCCGTGCTCACACTCTGAGTGTCGAGGTCGGCGATCTGCACCGTCCAGGCGGACAACGTGCTGTCTGCTCCCACCATGCCCACAACCCGGGGCTCTTTCATGCACATTTCCCCCACCGTGGCCTCCAGCACAGACCCGGTTTGGGCTGGGAACTCGGTGTAGCCGGGACCCGAGCGTTGCCAAAGGAGAAGGCTTACGCCCAGTGCTGCGACCAGCAATGCCAGAAGCGCCGCGGCGCCAACGCGCCAACGCCGGACAGACCGCACGGCGGAGTCCAGCTGGGCCACGGTCACATCCACCTCGCTCGCCTGCTCGTGCGAAAGGGGGCTGAAGTCCAGTTGCTCGCGCAGCGGGGGCAGCTCGGAGGCTTCGGACACGTCCAGAAATGGAGCGACGAGGACGGGCAGACCCGACGCCTTTGCCGCCTGCCTGTAGGCGTCCAGATCAAACGGAACCTGGCGAAAATACACACTTTGCGTATCATCGTCGTATACGCAATAGGAGGAACGAAAATCCCCATTGCGAGGCTGTCCCACGGACCCCACGTTGACGATGTAGCGCTTGCCCTCCTCCAACTGGAAATTCTGTGGGTCGAGCCAGTGGGGGGTGCCGCTTTGTCCTCGAATGAAGAATCCGGGGACGTGGCTATGCCCGACGAAGACCATTTGCTGCTCGCACCCGTCCCAGACACGCGTGGCATCCTCGGGGTCGAGAATGTAGGCGAAGCGGGCGGGGTCCACGGGATCACCGTGCGCGCAGACAAAGACTTCGGATTCCAGCACGAAGGGCATGCCGCCAAAAAACTGCCGGGCTTTGGCGTCGAGTTGCAGGCGGGTCCATTCAATGGCCTGCCGGGCGGCGCCATTGAAGTTGGAGCCGTCGGTGACGCCGGCTATGACCGCGTCGTGGTTGCCCAGGACAAAATGGTGGACATGGCGGTGGACATGCTCGAGAATGGCGCCGGGGTCGGGACCGTATCCCACAACGTCACCCAAGCAGACCAACTCATCAACCCCCATGCCGCGCAAGTCCGTGAACACCGCGTTCCACGCCTGTAGATTCGCGTGGATATCGGAGAACACCGCGTACTTCATAGTCGCTCTCTCTCTTCCAGCTTCCCGCTGGAGGTCCGTATACATCCGAAGTGGAGCAAACGTAGAGCTCACGCGCGGAGTCACAAGCCGACAGAGCGATTTCCCCCACGAAAACAACCACATTCACAGAACGTGGATTCTTGTTTCGCAAGGAAGGGTGCGACAAATATGTCTTATTTTGCGCTTGTTACTACATTTTTGTTGTCGCGATGGGTTCTTGGTCTGCCCTTCTTTTTGGCGCCGTCCTCGTCTTCTCTGCGGGAAACGGGAACAATCGCGCGCAAACCTCCCTTTTTCTGGGATTTGGCACGCCTCCTGCTATTGTTTCTTTCATAATCAAGATCATCGGCGGATGATCAGCCATCCGTTCCTCGCAACGGCGCAGGGGCAACAGCATGCTAGACAGATAGACCAACAAAAGAGCGCGGAAACCATGGAAACGAAGAAGCCAACAGAAATCTTCGGCGAGAATATTTTCAGCCTCAGGGTGATGGGCAACTACTTGTCCGAAACCACTTGTTCATCGCTGAAAACGACCATCCGCAATGGGAGCCGTCTCGACCCGACCATCGCGGACGAAGTGGCCGAGGCCATGAAGATCTGGGCCATGGAGCGAGGCGCCACCCATTACACCCATTGGTTCCAGCCGCTCACGGGCACCACGGCCGAGAAACAGGAGGCTTTTCTGGAACCTGACCACGAAGGGGGCGTGACCACCAAGTTCCGCGGCAAGGAGCTGATCCAGGGGGAGCCGGATGCGTCCAGTTTCCCCTCCGGCGGTCTACGCGCCACCTTCGAGGCCCGGGGCTACACGGCCTGGGATCCAACCAGCCCCGCATTCATCCACACGGAAGGAGATCATGCCACGCTCTGCATCCCCACCGTCTTCTGCGGGTATTACGGTGAGGCGTTGGACAACAAGACACCCCTGCTGCGCTCCATCGAGGCATTGTCCAGGCAGATGTGTCGTCTGGCGGAACTCTTTGGCGAGGACAACTCCGGTGCCCGGGCCTCCTCCGACCTCGGTGTCGAGCAGGAGTATTTTCTGGTGGACAAGAGCTTCTACGAGGCCCGCCCGGACCTCATCCAGACTGGGCGCACGCTGTTTGGCTGCACACCCGCCAAGCACCAGCAGATGGACGACCACTATTTCGGCGCCATCAAGCCTCGCGTCATCAAGTTCATGCAGGCGCTGGACGAAGAGCTTTGGAAGCTGGGCATCGCGGCCAAGACCCGCCACAACGAGGTGAGCCCGGCCCAGTTCGAAATCGCCTCAGTCTTCGAGGAGTTGAATCTGGCGGTGGACCAGAACATGCAGACCATGCAAGTGCTGCACGAAGTGGCCGACCAGCACGGTTTTGCCTGCCTCATGCACGAGAAACCCTTTGCAGGGGTGAATGGTTCGGGCAAGCACAACAACTGGTCCGTGAATGGACCGGATGGCAAGAACTGGCTCAAGCCCGGTGACAATCCGCACGACAACGCGCGCTTCCTCACCATGATCTGCGCTCTGATGAAAGCCGTGGACGAGAACGCTGCCCTGCTGCGCTCCACCGTCGCGTCGGCGGGCAACGACCATCGCCTCGGTGCAAACGAAGCGCCGCCGGCTATCGTCTCCATGTATCTAGGCGAGCAGCTCTCAAAGGTGATCGCCCAGCTTGAAAGTGGCAAGCCCTCTGGCGCCGAGGCCGGCGGCATCCTCAAGATAGGAGTCACTTCGCTACCCGAACTCCCGCGCGACACGACCGATCGCAACCGCACCTCTCCCTTCGCGTTCACGGGCACCAAGTTCGAGTTCCGCGCCGTCGGCTCGAACATGAGTTGCGCTCCCGCAAACACCATCCTGAACACTATCGTCGCGGATGCGCTCGACCAAATGTCTGGCACCATCGAGGCGGCCGTCGCGGAGGGCGAGGATTTCAACACTGCGTTGCAGGCACTGCTGAGTAGCCTAGTGAAGGCACACAAGCGGATCCTGTTTGACGGTGACAACTACACAGGCGCATGGAAGGAAGAAGCGGCGCGGCGTGGTCTGCCTAACCTGGTTTCCACACCGGAAGCTCTCGGTGCCCTGCTCACGCCCAAGAACATCGCCATGCTCGATAGACATGGCGTGCTCAGCGAACGCGAGCTACACTCACGCCACGAAGTGTACACGGAGGCCTACGAGCAGATCGTGACTATCGAGGCGAATTGTGCCGCACGCATTGCCCGCACCATGATTCTACCCGTCGCGTTCGACTACGTGCGCGAGTTGGCCGAAACAGTCAGTGGTCTCAAGACAGTCGGAATCTGCGGCGACGGCGCCGAAGCTTCTCTGAAGACTGTGGCCGGATCCACCAACGAACTGGCTGCGGAACTCGCAAAACTCGACGGAGTCTGCAACGGCGAGGACGCAGGAGTCAAACTTGAGGCTATGAATGCCGTGCGCGGGGCCGTCGATGCACTCGAGTTGATGGTTCCCTCGGAAGCCTGGCCCCTCCCGACCTACTGCGACATGATGTTCCTCTCCTAAGATAATGGCTGCATTGCGCTGTCCGCGGCTCACGGGCCGTTCGCCCTCCAGGCTAGTGGCTCGGGACCTCCGGGACCGAGGGTATGGCCTCTGGTACCCGGCGGCTCAGCGGGAGCTTCGCCCTCCAGGGGACAATGGACACGCAGTGCGGCGGCTCACGGGCCGTTCGCCCTCCAGGGATGCGCGCTGTCCGAAGAGCGCCCGCATTTTCGAAAGACGGTAGTTCGTTCAGACGGTCTCTTCGTCCACGATCCGCTCTAGATACTCGCGGTAGCTCGAGCGGGGTAGCGTCTCGACCATGGTGGCAAATTCCTTCCCCGACAGGTAGCCGCAGCGGAAGGCAATCTCCTCCGGGCAGGAGATTTTCAGTCCCTGGCGCGATTCGATCGCGTGGATGAACATGCTGGCCTCGAGGAGGCTTTCCGGGGTTCCGGTGTCCAGCCAGGCGATGCCGCGCCCCAGTGTGGTTACCGTCAGTTCATCCCGTTGCCAGTAGGTCAGGTTCAAGTCCGTGATCTCGAGTTCGCCCCTCGCCGATGGTTTCATCGCCTTCGTCATCTCGACGACCTTGTTGTCGTAGATGTACAGGCCCGGCACCGCGTAATGGCTTTTCGGCACGGCCGGTTTTTCCTCGATGCTGAGCACCTTGCCGTCGGCGTCGAACTCCACTACTCCATAGCGCTCAGGATCGCTCACAGGATAGCCGAAGACCCGCGCGCCCCCCGAAAAGTCACGCACAATCTTGTCAAGACCCATTTTCCCATAGAACAGATTGTCGCCTAGAATCAGAGTCACAGGGGAATTGTCGATGAACGACTCCCCGAGAAGAAATGCCTGGGCGATCCCCTCCGGCTTGGGCTGGATCTTGTAGGAAATGGAGAGCCCCCAGGCGGAACCGTCGCCCAGCAGCGCCTCGAATTTGGGAATGTCCTGCGGCGTCGAAATGAGCAGAATCTCCCGAATGCCCGCCAGCATGAGCGTGCTGACCGGGTAGTAGATCATGGGCTTGTCATAGATGGGTTGAAGCTGTTTGCTGGCGACGGTTGTCACGGGGTACAGGCGTGTGCCCGAACCTCCGGCTAGAATGATGCCCTTCATGGTCGATCTCCCGATGGGGTGGTTTTGCTCTGGCTGGCGTCTGGTTCCGGCACCTCCGCCTCAACCGGCTGCACCGGTTCTGGATTCGGCATTTCAGCTACGGTTGGTTGCACCTGCTCTGAGGGCGGTGTCTCAGCCTGTTGCTCTTTCTTCGCGCTGAAGTCGATCCAGCCCATAGTGGCCATGAACATGACCAGCACGGCAACCGGACTGACAAAGCGAACAAAGAAACTCCAGACGGCGTCGAGAGCAAAGAAGCGTTTCTGGCCAAGATTCTCCGCGCTTTGACGGATTTCCTTCAGCGCCTTCTTCGTCCCCCAGATCCAGCCCACGAACAGAGCGCAGAACATGCCGCCAAGGGGAAGCATCCAGTTGGAGGCGAGATGGTCGCAGAGGTCGAAGAAACATCCGGGCGCCGAGCCGAAGCAGAATTTGAGGGAACTCTCGAGCCAGTGCAGCCCGCGCCAGCCCGTGATGCCCTTGTCGCAGCTCAGCGCACAGAGGCAGCCCAGTGCGAAGATCACTCCGCCGAACACGCACGTCGCCTTCTTTCTCGACCACTTGCGCTCGTCCACGAAATAGGCCGTCACGACCTCCAGAAGGCTGATGCCGGAGGTTAGCGCCGCGACCAGCAGCAGCAGGAAGAACAGTGTCGCCCACAACGCCCCCAGAGGAATTCTGTGGAACACGACGGGAAGCACCATGAAGACCAGCCCCGGGCCCTTGCTTGGTTCGAAACCCATGGCGAATACCGCTGGAAAGATGGCCAGCCCCGCCATGAGTGCCACCAGCGTGTCCAAAGCGGTGATGGAGAGCGCGGCTGTGAACAGATTCTCTTCCTTCCTCACATAGCTTCCGTAGGTGATGATCGCTCCCATCCCGAGGCTGAGAGAGAAAAAGGCGTGCCCCAACGCGGTCAGGACGCTCTCCGCCGTGATCTTGGAGAAGTCGGGACTCAGGTAGAACCGCACACCGGCCATGGCGCCGGGGAGGGTCAGTCCCCGAATGATCAGCGCCCCAAGAATCAGAAAGAGCATGGGCATCAGCACCTTCGAGGCGCGTTCGATGCCCTTCTGCACGCCAAGCATCACGATGCCGATGCACATACCCATGAACAGGGCATGGCAGAGAATGGCCAGACCAGCATTTCCCACGAATGCCACGAACGCGTCGGTGGCCTGGGTGACCTCCGTGAAGCCGGTCTGCAGCGCCGCGGCCTTGACCACATAGCCGATGGTCCAGCCCGCAACGACACTGTAGAACGCCAGGATGACAAAACCGGCCAGCACTCCCATGACGCCAACGACCACCCAGCCGTAGCGGAGGATGGCCAAACCGATCAGGATGGCGAGGACCGCCCAGCCGTACCGTCCGAAGTACACTAGGAAAATGCCATTGAGAAGCGCACCGGCGCCAATCCATTGGGCTAGGCGCGAGTTTCGGGGGGCCAACGCCTTGAAGGCGCCCACGGGATTGCGCTGAGTATGTCTTCCTAGAGTGATCTCGCAGAGCATCACCGGCAGACCAATCACCAGAATGCAGAGAAGGTAGACCAGAACGAAGGCGCCGCCGCCATTCTGCCCCGTGATGTAGGGAAACTTCCAGATGTTTCCGAGACCCACAGCCGATCCGGCGGCCGCGAGGATGAACCCCATGCTGCCGCTCCAGCTTTCTCTCTTTTCACTCATTGTTCCGCGCTCCGGGTGGATGGTGTGATGATGTCCAACGCATCGACGGCGG
>JAGLDW010000245.1 GCA_023145395.1 Lentisphaeria bacterium
ACGTCCCGGACCGCGAGCATGCCCTGCGAACTTCGCAAAAAGTCTTGAAAAGGCTGTAGGATACTCAAGTTGTTTCTGTGCAGATCCTACTGTGTGTGGTTGGACTTCTTCTGGAGGAGTCGGATGAAACTGGATTCTGGACACGTTGTGCTCTCGATCGGATCGCTCTGCGTGGGTCTGCAGTGTGCTGCCGCAGGTGTTTCCGGAGAGGCGTTGACGCTGAGCCAAGGAGGGAAGAGCGACTATGTCATCGCCATCCCGGCGCAGGCCACGGCCGTCGAGAAGACGGCGGCGGAGGAACTCCAGAACTACCTTGCCCAGGCGACTGGAGCGACGCTGCCGGTCGTCGTCCAGACCAAAGTGCCTGAAGACACGCCAAGACTCATCGTGGGACATGGCGTCTTGACCCGCAAACTGCTTCCGGACCTCCGCCCTGCCGCATTGCCTCCCGACACAATCATTCTGCGCACTCTTGGCCGCGACCTGATTCTCTGTGGACATCCCCGGCGTGGGACGCTGCTGGCTGTGACCACGTTCCTCGAGGACGTCGTGGGCGTGCGCTGGTGGACCATGACCGAGACCTTCGTGCCGGATCGATCCACGCTTGAGATCCCCCCGCTTGCGATTTCCTACTCCCCGCCGGTGATGGATCGGGCCACACGGTACCTGGAGCTATCGGACGGCTGCTTCACCAGCCACGGCACAGTCACGCCCGAGGAGCAGCGGGCCATGGGTGTGTTCGCCTCGCGGATGCGCCTCAATGGGCATGACCTCTACACCATTCCGGCCGAGCGCGGTGGCGCCAACGGCTTGATCGGCTGGGTGCACACTTTCTACCAGATCAATGGACTTCTGCCGCCTGGCACGTACTTCAAGGAGCATCCCGAGTGGTACAGCCTGATCGACGGCGTCCGGAGGGACACCCGTTCCCAGCTCTGCCTGACCAATGAGGAAATGCGCGCCGAGATGGTTCGCGTCGTTCTGAAGAGACTGCGTGCAAATCCGAATGCCACCATGATCTCGGTGAGCCAGAACGACTGGCAGGGAGGGGAATGCCAATGCGAACAGTGCCGAGCCATTGACGACCGCGAGGGAACTCCCGCAGGTTCGCTCATCCAGTTTGTCAATGCCGTGGCCGAAGAGGTGGAGAAGGAGTTTCCCGAGGTCCTGGTGGAGACCTTGGCCTACCACTACACGCGGAAGCCGCCAAAGCATATCCGTCCACGCCACAATGTCGTCGTGCGGCTATGCAGCATCGAGTGCGACTTCTCCAAACCGCTCGAGGTGGATAGCGAGGCCAACCGGCGCTTCCGGGGAGATCTCGAGGCATGGAGCCGCATCTCCTCGCAGCTCTACATCTGGGACTATGTGACGAACTTCCATGGCTACCTACAGCCCTTCCCAAATTTCCATGTCCTGGCTCCCAATCTCCGGTTTTTTGTGAAGCACAAGGCCATTGGGATCTTCGAGCAGGGCGACAGTGGTTGTCGCGTGGGTGACTTTGTGCGCCTTCGCGCCTGGTATCTGGCTCATCTGCTGTGGAACCCCGAGGCCGACGAAAGGGCGTTGCTGAGCGAGTTCATGCGTGGCTACTACGGCCCAGCGGCACCGCATCTGATCGCCTACGTTGATCTCATGAGCCAGGCGGGACTGCGTGCCAAGGTCCGCGTGGGCTGTTCCACGGAAAGCACAGCCAGCTGGTTGACTTTGGCGGACATGAATCAGGGCATGACGCTGTTCCACCGCGCCCTGGACGCAGTGGGGG
>JAGLDW010000246.1 GCA_023145395.1 Lentisphaeria bacterium
TTTCCTGACAGCGGAGGGTGGCACCATGTCAGGGAAACAGTCATGTTGGTCAGAGGTTTTCAGTCTGCGCGGGTCCGTCTCGAACGCATGTTCCCCGTGAACTCATCTTCTGGACGGTATTGGCGAGTCCGATTATGTTGGGTGGTGTGCAGCATCGTATGGCCGTGACGCAGTCGTCACGGGACCTTTTGTCTTTTCGAGTGCAGGAGACGATGGATGACAAGACACGTCGGATTGGTATGGTTGCTGGCGTTGCTGGTTTTCGCGACGGGATTGGTGGCGCGCGGAGCATCGTCTGTGTTCGAGGCGGAGGATATGATTGCGGAGGGTGCAAAGACGGCGATGGTTTTTCAAGGGGATGGTTTGTCTGGGGGGGCGGCTGTGCGTCTTGGGCGGCCCAGCGGGCGCAAGGCGGTGCCGGAAGGCGAGATTCCGGCGTTGACACTGACCGTGCGCAAGTCCAAATACGCGTCCTTCGTGCTCTGGGGTCGGACTCTTGCGGAGAATGGTGGCACGGATTCGTTGTGGGTCTCCGTGGATGATGACGTGCCGCAGGTGGTGAGTCTGATGCACGGGACTGGATGGAAGTGGCGGGTTCTCTTGCGGTGCAAGGCGAGGAATCCCGAAGTGAGGCTACGGCTCCATCCCCGCGAGAGCGGTTTGGCGGTGGATCGCCTGCTGGTCACCATGAACCCCCTCGCCATTCCCAGCGGCGTGGCCGGCGCGCTGACCACGGAACTGCCCGCGTTGAAGAGTCCCTATCCTCCGCCGAAGAGTCTTCCTCCGGAGGAACATCCGAGGGTCTTTCTGCGCCGTGAGCATCTTCCCATGCTGCGCGAGCGAGCGAAACATCCTCTTCTAGCTGGCGAGTACGCACGACTCAAGGAGACGGCGGACCGAGATTGGGATGGTGCGTTTCCGGACTCGAAAGACTTCGCCAAGGGAAACTATCATCGCCGTTTTCCGCCGATCATCGAAGCCAACGCGTTGCTGTACCTGCTTGAGGACGATGAGGCGCGGGGCAAGAGAGCGGTCGAGATGCTTGGTCGTGCGCTGGATACGGTTGTGTTGTCGGACCGGAATGATGTGACGCGCGACTACGGGCGTATGATTCTCTGCGCCGCGCTGGTCTACGACTGGTGCCACTCCCTCACAGATCCGGCCTGGCGGAAACGCGTTCGCGAGCACATGGTCGGGCTGGCTGCGCCGATGGAGATCGGTTTTCCCCCAAAACGTCAGGGCGCGGTCACCGGCCATGGCGGCGAAGCGCAGCTCATGCTCGACCAACTGGCCGCCGCAATCGCCGTCTATGACGAGTATCCGGATTGGTATCTGTTTGCCGCTGGTCGTTTTTTCGCCGAGTTCGTGCCTTCCCGCAACATGTTCTTCCAGGCGCACCGACATCATCAGGGCGACAGCTATGGTTGGTACCGCTTCCGCTGGTCCATGTACTCCACGTTTCTTTTCGACCGCATGGGGGCGGGGCCGGTGTTCGACCCGGCTCAAGGGCAGGTCCCCTACAGCTGGATCTACATGCGGCGCGGGGACGGGCAGTTCCTGCGGGATGGCGACACTTTCGCCAAGGGGAAGCACTGGATGTTTCCCCAGACCGCGATGCTGACCGCTTCCTACTACCGCGACCCGGCCATCCACTTCGCCTTCCGGCGGATGCAGACCTTCCGCCCCAATTGCGTGCCACCATTGTGGATGGTGCTTCTGTACGATCCGGATGTGCCGACACACGATCTGGCCGCATTGCCGCTGAGCAAGTATTTTCCATCGCCGGCCGGGGACATGGTGGCGCGGACGGGCTGGCAGCTTGGCGCTTGGTCGGACGCGGTGGTGGCGGAAATGAAGGGAGCATCGTATCACTTCAACAATCACGACCATCTCGATGCGGGGGCGTTCCAGATCTACTACAAGGGCGCACTAGCCACGGATGCGGGATGCTATGGCAAGTACGGTATTCCCTACGATTGGCATTGGAACAAGCGCTCCATCTCCCACAACACCTTGCTCGTGTATGATCCGGCGCGGAAGCAGGATCCCATGCAACACGATGGAGGGCAGAACTATGCGAACCGCAGGCGCGAGCCCCGCGTCGTCGGAGACCTGCACAAGAACTACCGCGACGGGAAGGTGCTGGCGCATGGCTTCGGCCCGGATCCCAAGGTCCCGTTCTACAGCTTCCTGCGCGCGGATCTGACGGCGGGCTATGCGGATCGAGTCGAACGGGTTGAGCGGAGTGGAGTGTTCCTCAATCTGGGGGATGATTCCGTCCGTGCGGCTATGGTGGTGTTCGATCGGATCGTGCCGAAGGAGCCGTCCCATCGCACTGTTTGGCTGGTGCATTCCGTGCATGAGCCGAAGCTCGAGGCCGATCGTTTCGACATTCGGCGCACGGATGGGCAGTGCAACGGTCGTTTGCTCGGCGCCATGCTGCTGCCGGAGGCGGCGAACCGGCGCACCGAGGTCATCGGCGGCCCCGGCCGGGAGGCGGAGGTGTTCGGACACAATTTCGTGCCTGCGCGTCCCACACTGGAGAGTCAGGGCTGGCGCTTGGAGATCTCCCCGCGCGCTCCCGGTGCCGAGCAGCGATTCTTGAATGTGATGCAGGTCATGGATGCGGAGCCCGAGCAGGCATCTCTGCCTGTGGAACGGATTTCCTGTCCGCCGTTTATCGGGGCGCGGATTGGCAGTGCGGTCGTGCTGTTTTCGGAACAATCCGAGCTTCTGTCAGGAGAACTTTCGGTCAGCGGTGGGTCTGCGGACTCCGCAAACTGGGTGGTGACGGGACTGAAGCCCGGGCGTTGGCTGGTGCGGCAACCGAACGGACGCATCGTCGGAACAGGCGTGGTTCGTGCGCGGGAAACTGTGCTCTGTTTCCAAGCCCAGGGGCTGGAGTTCACGCTGGAGCCTGCCGGTGGCGCTGCGGGCGTTGCGTTGTCGGTGCCGAGCGTGTCCGTGCGGGGCACCCAGTTGACCGTCGCGGTGTTGGATGGGAAACCCATCTCGGGCGTGCCCGCGCTGACTGTGGTGGATGGGGGCACGCGTGTTGCCCTGGCACCTTTGGCGCGTGCGCTCGGATACAAAGTGGAAGGTGAGGGACGGACGCTGAAGCTTTGGAGGGATGGGCATGCGCGCGAGATGGAACTGGGCGCGGACATGCTGGTGGGGATTGATGATCTGTCATCGCTCTTGCACTGTCGCGTGCGTCTCGATCCCCTGACCGGCATGCTCGAACTGATGTCTCCGGATCCTGCCTTCCTGTGGATTCCCGCCGCCACATCGTCGAAGACGGAGCCGAATCGCGGTGCGGAACGGGCTTTGGACGAAAATCTCCGCAGCTACTGGGCCGCATCCGGCGACGGGCAGTGGCTACAGCTTGATCTTGGCCGTGAGGACGGGATCAAATGCGTGGATGTCGCGTGGTTGCATGGGGACAAGCGCAAGGCGCGTTTCGATCTGCAGATCTCCATCGACGGCATCGCCTGGAAGAATGTCTTCAACGGTGAAAGCAGCGGCGAGAAAAAGGGATTTGAAAGCTTTTCCTTCCCACTCGCCCAAGCGCGTTTTGTGCGACTCGTCGGACACGGAAACTCGACCAATGCATGGAACTCCGTCGCCGAAATTCGCGTGCGCAGACAACGACGCTAGAGTGCACTGCTGAGTCCGAAGGTCGGATCGCGGATCGCGATATCAAGAAGCACGCAACTGTCGATGACCCATGCCATCAGTCCGCGTCTCCTTCGCGGAGTTCGCGCATGATGTCATCGCTGGTGCGAACTGGGCCTGAACGACCACGCCGGGCCCAGCCGAGCACGGCCAGTGGCCCAGGAGCATCGGCTGGGGTCTCAACCGTCACCCTGAACTCGGTCTCGGACACAGCTTGCCAGTGCAGGCACTGCCCAGGCGAGAGCCGAGCATTGCGCCGTAGCCGTGCTGGTACGGATGTCTGCCCACGAGCAGTAAGCACAGTTGTCATGTCATCATGCATAGTCACAGTATATTCGGATTGGGTCACCTGTAAAGCACTTTTGAGTGCGACGGGCGCATGTCAGTTCCGCAGGTGCTGTCCGCAATCCGCGCCGC
>JAGLDW010000247.1 GCA_023145395.1 Lentisphaeria bacterium
CTACCCCGAGAGCGAGTCGCAGACGTTTCCCACGGTGGTTGGCGGCGAGCAGACGATTCCGTACTACAAGGGGAAGGCTTCGACCGTGTATGGCTCGGCCAAGCGGGAGACCTATCGACTGAGCGGCCATCTGCGTCACCGGCGTCTCGGAAAACTGCGGAATGTGGGCGATCTGGGCAAGGTGTATGCGCTGACGGGGAGCCAGGCCCATGCGGAGCGGACACGCGTGGTGTTGCTGCGCCTGGCCGAGGTGTATCCCGCCTATCTGCCGCACGACTGGAACCGCGTCTACAAGGGCTACGGCAATCTGCAGTCCGGCAAACTCAGTGGCTGGAAGCTGAGCGACGCAGGCGTTTTTGTGCAGTTGGCAACCGCTTATGATCTCACCTACAACAGCGGGGTCTACACGGACGAGGACAAGGTGCGCATCGAGGAGGGATGCTTCCGCGAGTTCGCCCGGCTGATGGTCGCCACCAGTCCGCGTGGCTGCTGTGTCAACGACGGGCCCACCGCTATGGCAGGCGGCGCGCTGGCCGGATTGATGATCGGCAGTCACGAGACCGTCGCCTGGGCCGTCGAGCCGCCGGATGGCTTCCTCGGATTTCTGGAAGAATATTTTGTGCGGGATGGGCATTGGTACGAGGCGTCTCCCTCCTACGAGGGCATGAGTGTCAATCCCCTCTACATGACTCCCGAGGCACTGCAGGGATATTCGGATCCCGTTGCCTACGCCGAGGAGGATCGCTACGACAATCTGGACCTGTACCAGCATCCGGTGATGCGGAAGATGATGATTGCGGGCGTGTCCGAGGTCATGCCGGACGGGTGTCTCCCTCCGACCAATGATTCGACCTGGAGGGCACGCTTCTCGCGACGGCGGGTGGCGGCCCACGCCTACTGGTATCCCTCGGAGGAGAACAATCGACTGCTGTCCTGGGCGTATGGCGGGTCGCTGGATGGACGGGGAGACGAGTACGCGCTGTTCCGGCGGGATCCGAGCCTGTCGGACGATACGATCGTGCCCGCGACTCCCTCCGAGCACAGCGTCGTGCGTCCAGGCGTGGGCTGGGCAATTCTGCGCACTGGCGGGACGCGCAAGGACGCGGCTGTGTTTCTCGACTATGGACCGAAGGGGAGCGGACACGGGCATCCGGACCGCCTGAATATCATCTACTACGACTACGGGCGCGAACTGGTCACGGACTTGGGGTATCTGGGCTGGGGCCATCCCAATCACCCCTGGCTCCGCAGCACCGCCAGCCACAACCAGGTGATCGTGGACGGGAAGCCGCACGGAGCGGCGGCGGGCGAGTTGGAGGCATTTTCCGGGGCAGGCGCTGTGCAGGGCGTGATCGCGTCCGCGCCGCGGGTCTATCCGGAGACGACCTCGACGTTTCGGCGGCACTTGGTGTTTGTGAACCACGGCGCCGGGCACCGCTACCTGGTGGATCTGTTCGAAGTGGAAGGCGGTGTCGATCACCAGTACGCATTCCACGGTGACGGTGAGACATTCCACGCCCCCCCGCTTGCCTTCACGCCAACGGATATCGCGGCGCTGGGAGAGCCCGCCACGGGCTACAGGCACATGAAGGATGTTCGCCAGGCATCCACAGATGAGTCGTTCGTGTGTGAGTGGGTGTCCGACCCGGGAGAGCATATCGGAGTGCGTCTGCACATGATGGGGCAGGTTGGCACGACGCTGGTGCAGGCTAGCGCAAACGGTCTGCGCAATCGGAGTACACCATTCGCCAAGGTGAAGATGTACCCGATTCTTGTGCGTCGGAAGGGGCCATCCAATCGTTTTCTGGCCGTGGTCGAGGGGTTTCGGGGAGCGAGGGAGACGCCGTTGCAGGTGCGTCGGCTACGTGCGGAGTCCGCAAAGGGCTGGGCCGAAGCGGTGGAAGTTGTCGGTGACGGACGTCGGGATGTGGTTGTCTGCGCCTCTGCGGATGCCGCGGCCGCCGGGGTTTCACTGCCCGAGTTTCCGCAGATTCGCTGCCATGCGCGGCTGGCGCTGTTCGGCAGGCGAGACGGTGTTGTGGAGATTCTCTGGGCGCTCGGAGGGAGCGGTGTGGCGTTTGGCGATGCGGTGCTGGAGATTGTCCCGCCTGTGTCGGGGCGGGTGACACAAGCTGACGATGACGGAGACACGGTGATCGTGGATGCGCACATCGACGATGCATGGCGGGGGCGAGACCGACAGTTGCTGATCACTGGCGATTCGCGTGGTGCCTACGCTGTGCGCGGGGCAAGCGTGAAGGGCGGGGCGACCGAAGTGGCTTTGGCGGACGAGCCGATTCTCGGTGTTTCCTCGGGGGACGCATTCACGGTTGTGCCTGCAGGCTCGTGGGAGCGGATTCTTCCGCAAGCCGTGCGCGTGCAGGGAGCTGTTCGCGGACTGCGAGTACCTGCGGAGGAGGCAGGGCGGGCATTCGCGAGGGACGGGGGCGGCGGCACTTGGCGTGAACTCCCAAAGGCAGCTGAAGGCGGGACGCTTGCTCTGCGCGTGGATGCGCTGTCCGCACAGGGTGATACCTGGGTCGTCGTGGGCGCAGAATCTCCCGCGAACGACCAGGACGCGCCCTTGGTGGAGGCGGTGCACGATGCAAAGGGGACTGCGCTACAACAACCAGATGCGGGCTATCAGCCCAAGCTGAGGGACATCGTGTTGACGATTGTGGAAGCCAGTCTTCTCATCCGGGAGCAGATTGGCGTTTCTCTGCGCGGAGCGCATTCGGACGACGCGGCGGTCTCGTGGGACCTGTCTGGTGGGGACGGGCGGTGGAAGATTGCCGTGCGCCTGCCTGCGCAGTTGGCGGAGGACAGCTACGTCCTTGCGCTGTCCATCACCGATCGCGCACTGAATCATTGCACCAGTGAAGTCCGCTTCAACACGGTTGGCTTTGTCCATCCCTTTCGCGATCTGAAGGTGAGTGGCTCGAGTGGCGCCGTAGTCAAGTACTTTACGGCGCTCGACACACGGTTCTACCGTTCGGCAAAACCTGGGGACTGGGTGGCCTTCGATTTCGATGTGGCCATAGCTGGACGGTATCGGGTCGAACTGGTGTACACGCAGTACAACTCCTACGGAATCGTGCAGGCAAGCCTGGACGGTGCGCCCTTGGGAGCACCCGTGGATCTGTACGGAAGGGACCTGCGCGGAGGCGGCGGGATGGCCGATTTTGGGGAACTGGAACTCGAGGCGGGGCGGCATGTCTTCCGGTTGGATGTCACAAGCCGCAACCCCTCTTCATCGAATTATTTCATCGGTGTCCGAGAATTGCACTTAAAGCCTTGTGGCAAATGACCTGTAGTGGCCTGGGTCGCCGCGACCTCGTGCGTGTGTACGTGAGTGTGTGTGACTTGTCAGCACCTTGAAGAAAACTGCGACATTTTGATGCGTGTGCTTGCCAAACTGCATCTCGGGGACACATTGGCGCTGTCAGACGGCAGTTGGGGCGAGTGCCCGCAAGATGAAGAAGGGGCATGTGCGAATGGAATTTCTGTACAATGGAATCACCGCGTTTCG
This sequence comes from Lentisphaeria bacterium, assembly GCA_023145395.1. GTDB lineage: Bacteria > Verrucomicrobiota > Lentisphaeria > Oligosphaerales > Lenti-02 > JAGLDW01. The sequence continues at coordinate 3,530 of JAGLDW010000247.1, forward strand.
GGGCAGCTCGGATGCCTTTCCCGAAAACACGATGGCTGCCTATGAGGAGGCGCTCTCCGCTGGTGCGGACTGGCTGCAGATTGACATCCGTCAGACGGCGGATGGGCACTTTGTCGCTTGCCATGACGCCACGACCGGGCGGACCGCCGACCAAGATCTAGTGATTGCCGAATCGACGTTGGGAGACTTGCAGGCTCTTGACTTCAGCGCTGGATTTCGCAAGCAATGGGGTCTGGGCGAAGAGGAGATGCCCGCCTCGCGGATTCCGTTGCTGCCGGACGTGCTGGCGCTCATTCGGCAGCAGGATGCCACACGTTTGTCGATTCAGCCATTCGAAGGGTGTCTGTCCGACGTCGCCATGGTGGTTCAGGAAATGGATGCGGACGAGTGGGTGGGCGTCAACGGCGGAGATGTCCGTATGCTTTTGCAGGCACGGCAATTCATGTCGGAAGTCCCCATCTTCTATGACACGGGACCTGAGCCGGGATCTCCGCAGGAGGAGGTCGAAGTGGCTTTGGCGGGGCGGTTCAACTCCGTGGTCGTGCATCGAAGCACAGCCGACGCCGCTCGAATCCGCGCTCTGGTCGGAGCGGGCTTCGAGGTGGGAGTCTGGACTGTCGATGATCCCGAGGAAATCCAGGCGCTGCTTCAGCTTGGCGCCAGCCGCTTCTACACCGATTGCCCCTGGACTTCGCTAAGCGTGGTGGCCGAGTACTACGAGTAAGGGTCGGCGCACGGCCATTCGCTTCGTTGCTCGTCGGTTACAGACCTGCGGGTCTGCGCCCTCCTCGTGCCTTGCGTCTGACCATCCGACACCCTCGCCAAAATGTGAGTAAGTTATTTCCGCGCCGACCCTAAGTCAGAGAAAAGCTATTGCGCGGCCTGCCAGCCGGGCTGGTCTTGGATCTCGTCGATGAAGGCGAGCATGTTCTCGAGCGGGACATCTCCCTCCACGGAATGCGCGGGGGCGAAGATGTAGCCGCCGTCTGTGCCAAGTTCGATGAGCGAACGCACTTCCGCACGGACTTCCTCGACCGTGCCGTAGGGCAGCGTCTGCTGGGTGGAGAGACCCCCGTGGAAGGCGAGGCGTCCATGATATTGTCGCTTGAGGGCGGCCACATCCATGACCTCGGGCTGGAAGGGATTGAAGCAGTCGAGCCCGATTTCGACAAGATCGTCGAACAGCTCGTCCACATCGCCGCAGGAGTGGATGAGCACCATCTTCCCCTCGCTCTTGACCGCGCCGTACATGCGAGTCAGCACGGGTTTGATGAACTCGCGCCAGATCTGAGGTCCCATGATGAGACCGTGCTGCTGCCCCCAGTCATCGCCGAACTGGACGGCGTCGATGTCGAATGTCATGGCCTTGCGGGCTTGGGCGATGTTGTAGTCCGCGATGGCGTGGAACAGCTGATGCACAAAGCCGGGATTGACCACGAAGTCCATGAGCAGGTTTTCCATGCCCCGCAGCGTCCAGGCGCGCTCAAAAAGTGAGAAGCCGATGTTGAAGACGCGGAAGCGGTCGCCAAAATGCTCGAGTCTTTCGGGAATGGTGGAAAAGAACCCTTCGGCGGTGGGATCGGGAAATGTGTAGCCATCGAGAGTCGGCTCGGGCAGGACGCAGCCCTCGATGATGCCAATATCCCTGTCCACCTCGCGGTTCCACACTGCGCCAAAGACATCGCGGAA
>JAGLDW010000248.1 GCA_023145395.1 Lentisphaeria bacterium
GCGCGAACCGCCTCTGCCACTCGGTCGGGATCGGGGGTTGGATGGGAGCGGAAAAGCTGGTCGAAACCGGCTTTCTGGAGCGTCTTGCAGGCTGCTTCGTTGGCGGCGAGCATGAACTCCTCCACCAGTGCGTGTGCCGCGTCCGAGGATGTGACACGAATATCGGTCAGACGGCCGGAGGGATCCAGCACCGGAGTGATTTCGGACGTGACGATTTCCAGCGCGCCATCGCGGAAGCGCCGTTTTCGGAGCATGTCAGCGAGTCGCCCAAGTTGGCGCACTGCCTTTGCCACATTGGTGTTCGCAGCCTGGGGCGTGTTTCCCTCGAGGATCCTGTAGGCCTCCTCGTAGGTGAAGCGTTTGCGCGAGCGGATTCGTGTTTCAACGAAGCGGGTGTCGCGCACCTGTCCGGCATCCGTCAGTGTGAGAATGCAGGTGAACGCGAGGCGGTCCTGGTCGGGATTCAAGCTGCAAAGCTCGTTCGACAGTTCCTCGGGAAGCATGGGGGTGACCTGACCCGGCAGGTAGGTGCTGCAGGCGCGGCTGAAGGCTTCGTTGTCGAGTGCGCTTCCGGGTGTGACGAGATGGCTGACATCGGCAATGTGCACGCACACCTCCCATAGTCCGTCGTGAAGGCGACGAACAGAGAGGGCGTCGTCGAAGTCGCGGGAGCCCTCCGGGTCGATGGTGAAGACCAGGCGGTCGCGCAGGTCGAGTCGCCCGACGGCATCTTGGAGTTCGAAACCCAGGTCTCGCGCTTCCGTGCGGACGGGCTTTGGAAAGCGTCCCGGCAGTCGGTACTCATTTGCGACGAGGGCATGGTCGGTGCTGGCGTCCCCTTGTTTGCCAAGCGTGCGGACAACGCACCCCTGCAATGTGCCCTGCGGTTTGTTGGTTGTGTGCTTGTCGAGCCGCAGAACAACCCTGTCGTCTGCCTTGGCTCCTGCCACGTCGCGGAGATGAATCGTGATTGAGATGCGTGGGTCGGTGGCTTCGAAGGCCACGCCGTGGCGCGCCTTTCTGAGCACTCCGGTCAGCTCGGTTCGTGCGCGCTTGGTCACATGCACGACCTGGGCCTCGGAGAGTCTTGTGTCTGCGGAGTTCGCGCCCACGCTGGGCAAACGACGCACGGAGACGCTGTCTCCCGGAAGAGCACATCCGGTGTTTTCCCGGCGCACAAAGAGGGATTCGCTCCCAGTGTCGAGTTCGACAAAGGCGTTTCCGCTTCGGATGAGTTGGATGGTTCCCCGGAGATCTTTCTCCGGTTCGTTGATGGTAGTCGTGTTTTTCTGGTCGATCTTGGACATTCCTTGTTCCTGTTGCTGCCGTGTGGTCGTAGATTTTTGATGGCCTGCGTTCGGACAGCACGGCGCAGGAACCATCTGTGGGGGGATAGTCGAACTCCGCAGATCATCGCGCCTACGGCACTGTTCCGGGAGTGACCATTTGCCAACACTTAGGTGTCGACAGAAGAGAAAAAAGAGATTCAGTGGTGCTGCGAGTTCAGAGCAAAACGTCTGGAACAGGCAATCAAACACGTTCGGCGGATAGCCAAAACCTTCTCCCCAGAAGGTGAAACTGCCAATTACTTTAGTCCCGCCCAACCAAAAAACAAGCTGCTCGGTAACACCTCGGTTACGTGGGGACACGGCGG
>JAGLDW010000249.1 GCA_023145395.1 Lentisphaeria bacterium
GGCCCGCTCGCTAAAGCGTCGCTACCAATGCCGCGTGAACGCGGGACTCAGACTGGGCAGCACACGGCGAATCTCTTGCCTGAGTTCCGTGTTTACGCGGCAGTCGCAGCGATGGTTCACCGAGCGATCCCAACGCGAAATACTTCTTGGCTCCGCCATCGCCCAGGTGGTCGATCATTGTACTACCCGACAATAAATCTCCCATTCGGCACGTTACTGCTACCGTAGACGGGAGAGCAATACGTCTCGTGCTCTGGAAGACAACGTGCGGCGAATGGGTTGTGAACGCTTGGAAGCACGGTACGTTTGCTCGTGATCCTTTTCCGGATCTAAGGAGTGCAGGTGCGACAAGGTTCGCGCTGCACGACGTGGGCACTGTCTGCACCTCCTCACCGGAGAGGTTGGTAGCGCAGCGTCGCAGGCGATCGCTCAGCCAAAACAGAATTTGGACAACTCGCTGGAGTGCGTGAAAGATGAAACAACTCTGCCTATTTCTCCTTTCGGGGTTTCTGCTTGCCACCCTGTCATGCCGATCCATTGAATCGGCGACGGCGGCCGCAGCCCAGACCGAGGCCAATGCGCTGCGCCTTGAAACTGCGGAAAAATTCTATCGGGACGGGAGCGTCGAAAAGGCACGGGACACCTTGGGTCCCTTGCTTGACGGATCCTACGAACAGGATCGCGTGAAGCGCCTGCAACACTTTATCGACTACAGTCTGGCCGCGCGGACGGCTGACGCCTCCACGCCGAAACCGAGTGCCCCATCCGCGAATGCCGCAGTGCAAGAAGAACGGCGTCAGCGCCTCGGCAAGGAGAGAAAGACTCTGGACAAGGTTGCGGTTCTCATGCTGGACGAGAAGTTGGAGCAAGCCGAGGCGACGCTGGCGCCACTGCGCAAGGAGACGCTTCTCGCAAAGGATGTGAATACACTCGACAGCAGACTGCAGAAAATGCGCCAGATGGCGTTTGACAGACAGGCCAAGACCGCGTCCCTCACGGAACGACAGAAGCGGCGAACCCGAATCAAGGAGGAGAAAAAGGTCTTGGGCAAAGTCGAAGACCTCCTGGACGATGAGGAGTTCGAACAGGCCGACACCGCGCTGGCACCCCTGCGCAAGCAGGCCGTCCTCAAGCAGGATGTGCGCAAACTAGACGACAAGCTGCGGAAAGCGAAACTGCGGACGATTCGTGTCGCCGACCAGGAAATCACCGCCGACTACGCGCTCGACGAGGTGGAGCAACGCCTGATCATGCCCGGAAACTACGGAAAAACCACCATCATCTCCCCAAAACTAGAGCCAATCACTATGCCCGGCGGCTCCATGGAGGAACTGATTAACAAGAAAGTGAGTATCGACCTGGATGGGGTCGGTGTTGCCGAGCTGGTGCAGGTACTCAGTGACGTGGACGGGCTCAACGTGGTTGCCGACGAGGCACTCGAGGCGGAAAACAGTCTCACCATCCATGTAAAGGACGTTCCTCTCAAGGAAGTTCTCAGTTATATCGCGCGCAACATGGGCATTGCCTTCCATCTCGGCGAGAACATCATCTGGGTCACGGAAAGCGAAGACGAGGGGGACAGCGCACCACCCATGGAAACGCGCATCTTCCAGCTCCGTCATGGATTCATTCCAAAGATAAAAGCGAAGGGCGGCGATGGTGGAGACGGTGGCGGCGGCGGAGGAGGCGGAGGAGGAGGGGGTGAAGAGGACATGGATTTGAACGATATTCTCGAGGATTTTCTCGCAAACAGCCCGGAGGGGGCAATTCATCGTATCTTCAAGAACCGGAACATTCTCGTTGTACGCGACACGCGCGAGAACATGCGACTCGTGGAAGAGCTTGTGCTCGCATTTGACAAACAACCGTACCAAGTGCTGATCGAAGCCCGCTTCATGACCATTAGCAAGGGAGATCTCAGGGATGTGGGCGTCGAACTGACAATGAAAGAAACCGAGCTGGAAATGGACAATCCGGAGGGCAAAGAGACCCTCCAACTCCAGCATCTGGGCGAAAACTTCGGCATCTTGGCCAAGGGTGCGGCTACTGGAGTCGGCTATGCGGGGTTTAGCGGCATCATGGGTGACCGCATCTTCGATATCGCCATCGCAGCCATAGACAACAAGAGCAGTTCGAAATCTCTCAGCGCGCCGCGCATCACAGTCCTCAACAATCAGACCGCTTCCATCCGCAAGGGAGAGACGATCCGCTATTGGGAGGAGTGGGAGACATCTGATACCCCCACCACCGTCGAGGGGCAGGCCACAGCCAGTGCCAGTCTATATCCATCCGGGAGCCCCACCGAGCTTGACCTGGGCGTCTCTCTCGATGTGAAGGTGAGCGTGGGGAACGACGGCGAGACCGTGCTTCTGGCACTGATACCCGAGATCACCAATCTCGTCGAATGGGAATACTATACGGTCATGGGTGGAGAGGACGATGGTGGCGATGACAATGGTGGCGACACGGATGACGATGGTTCTGACCTCTCCCGCCTCCGACTTCCCCGCACCAACGAAAGCACTCTCACCACCTCGGTTGCCGTCCACAGTGGGCAGACCGTGGTTCTGGGCGGCACGCTTAACACCGTCAAGACGAAGACGGTCAGCAAAGTGCCCATTCTCGGCGATATCCCCCTTATCAAATGGCTCTTCCGCCACACAACGGTGGAGGAGACACCGACGCATCTGCTCATCTTTGTCACCGCAAAGGTGATTGACGAGAACGGACATTTCGTCGAAGTCGCGGAATCGCCTCGGAACGAAACTGAGTGACGGGTGTGCGACAGCACGCCGCGTTGACATAGGAATTGCACGCATGGCATTGTTTGGCAACAAGGAGTTCGTCGGACTGGACGTGGGCACCGCCTGTGTCAAGGCGGTGCGCCTTGCCCTCGAGGCCAAGGAAGTCGTCTTCAAGGGCGCCGAGGTCTTCAACTCCCGCGAGGAAGGCATCCTCGACGAGGATGAGTTGCGCGACTCCCTGTCCGCATGGCTCACAGAATTGAAATGGACTGGCCTGCGCTATTCCGTCGGCCTGCCGCAGTACTTCGCAACCACGCAAGTGAGCGATTTTCCACCCGGCGCTAGCGGCGAGACTCTCGACGGGATGGTGGACTTCGAGACGCACCAACTCGCCGGCATCTCCGAGGAGAGCTTCATCTCCGGCTATCATGTCATGACGCCCGACTATGGACGGGAAAACCCTGTCCTCATCGGCATCTGCCGAGAGTCCGTCGTCAACGAACGAGCGCAGAACTACGTCAATGCGGGAATCCGCCTGGAAGAGTTCGCCATGACAGGCGTCGCGGCGGCGAACACCCTTTTCCACCTCCACCCCGAAGTGCAGGACATCAAGACACCGCAGATCCTCCTCGATATCGGGCACGAGAACACGAACATGCTCGTCATCGCCGGAGGACAGGTTCTCTTCGCCAGCAGTCTCATGTTCGGCACGACACGGTATGCGGACGCGATGAAAGCACGTATGGAGTGCAGCCAGGATGAAGCGGAAAGCCTTCTCCACAACGCCGCCCTCGACCAGCAGGACCCGAACTGCCCCCTGCGAGTCACGACTCGGCAACTCGAGAGCGAGATGCGCGCCTCGATCGATCACTGGCGAGCCGGCGAACGGCAGGAAATTGCTGACAAAATGTTCACGCATATCTGGCTGTGTGGAGGGGGCGCCAAGCTCGCAGGGCTCTCCGACCACCTTGCCAGAACCTACGGATGCCAGGCGAGCGTAGTCGGGCCGAGCCTCCCCGGAGAGGACGAGCCCCATCCGGAATTGGCCACGGCGTATGGCATCGCTCTACAGGGCCTGGAGAAGGCTCGCATCCATATCTCTCTCTGCCCGACTGCCATCCGTTGGTTCTGTGACCGCAAGAAACGGTTTGTGTATGTCGCCGCCGCGGAGATTCTCTTTGTCCTACTTGCCTGCTTCGGGCTTTTTCAACATCATCGCTCGCTAGTGCTCGAACAGAAGGAGATCCTCGCGGAAAAGAACCGCCTGGAGCAGTGCAAAGTGTTCATTCCCGACTTGGACAACACCAGAGATCTCATGCGACACCATGAGAAAATGCTCATCCCGTTCGCCGAACTCGGAAACCGGGCTGCGCGTTTCATAAGCACCATCGAGGCGATCGGGGAAGCGCGGGGCAGAGGTAGCTGGTTTATCTACTTGGCGGATCAGTTCAGCTACGAGGAGGGAAAGCCAAAGGAGGATGAGGAGGCCAGCCGCGCGCCCGAGACAAAGCCCCTGCGCGCCACCGCGTCGGGCCTCATGTTCGCCAGCAGTCTGGAAGAGGAGGAGACGGATGCGTCCACCATGTTTGAGGCTGTCCCCGTCACCAAGATGGAGCAACTCACCAACATGGTGGCGGCAGGCTACACACCGTACCAGAAAACAAACCGGCTCCAGTACGTGAAGAATATTGTCAAGGACCTGGACGGCACGGAACTACTCGAGGGCGTTGATCTGCTTTCCCGACCCGTGCGAGAGGGCCGGGAACAAGGGATTTTCAATCCATGGCAGCGGGTACTTTCCCCCCCCCCGAATCCGCGAAAACCAAAGGCGCGACGCAACCGCGTTCTGCACACGCCCTTCATGTTCCGCTTGCCCTTCGTCACCACCGACGTGATGAAGATGGCGGATGAAGAAGGAAAGGAGGGTGCCCGGAGATGAGCAGCAAAGACTGGCCAAAAGAACATCAGAACGCCCTGGTGCTTTTCCTGTTGATCGTTCTCGGCGCCATCGCCGTCTATTTCTTCCTTCTCCGCCCCCAAGCCGCAGACGTGGCAAAAATGCAGGAAGATCTTGAGGACCTACGCGAGGAGGTCAACAAGTCCGACTGGCCGAATGATGCATCACGGCTGGAGAAACTCCTTCAGGAAAAGAAGCGCAAGCTGGATGGAACCAAAACGGTTCCTGGAATGAAGGACCGTTCGGAACAGGTGCTGAAACTGGCGACTGACGTACTTGGCCAACGTGTCCGCAACATGGTCGCCGACGGCGAAGAGTTCATGAAGAACGTCACACGCATTGACTACGAGATCGAGTTCGAGAATCTTGAAGAACACTTGCGCGAGAACCAGCATCCGGTCATCATCGCGGAGAAGGTGTTCGGTCTCAGTCGCGATGCGTCCCATCTCGATACGTACGAACTGTTGCTTCAAGTCTGGACTGTGCGGGAGATTGTCGATCTCCTTCGCGAGAGCGGTTTGGTGATCGAGCGGGGGCGAGGAAACGGCACCAAGCTGCCCACCCCCCGCGGACCAGCCTTGCAGGCATCGCTCCTGACTGTGTTGCCGCCGGTCTCCTACATTCTTAGCTCGGAAGACCGCAACCCCTACATCACCGAGTTCCCCGTTCAGTTCACTGTCCGGGGCAGCATTCAGCAAGTATGCACATTCCTCCGCAGCCTGCACACCGCCGACAGGTTCCTCCCCTGTAAACGCTTCGAACTCCGGGCCGCCCCTCCTCAACGTGGGCGCACTGTCGATGAACGAGATACGCTGAGTAGCAGACATGTGACGGTCAAAATGGTTTGCTCCACGTTCTTCCGGCCTATGGAAAACGCTCCAGAAGTCCGTCGGAAGAAGAAAAACATGTTGCCGGGCGGAGCGTAGGGTCGGCATCGACCCAAACCTCATGATTCCACATGGGCATGCAACGAAGGCTGAGGCCAGACCATGCAGAAGCTAATATCGAAATTGAAGAGCGAGTGGGAGAAAAGCCTTTTCTGGGCCATGCTGCTCGTCTTCCTCGTTGTCTTCGCCATGCGAATTGCTCCATTTGGCGATGAAGGAGGAAGTACGGTCGATAGAAAGAGCGTCGATCAGGTCAAGCCGTTCCTGAGCGATCGGGCGATGGCTTTCCTTGGTGTCCGCCCCCCCGTGAAAATTGGTCCGTTGCATGCTTTCTCCTTCAGCCAGAGAGTGACTCGTGTCGAGAAGGAATGGCCTTGGAAGAAACACGGGGCGAAAGTAAAACCTTCCGTCAAGCCGAAAGCCGCCAGGCCGACAACCGCCAAGCCGAAGGGACCCAAACCCGGCGCCGCCAAACCGAAGGGGCCAAGCGCTCCAAAACCGGTGGGCAAGAAACTAGTGGCTAAAAAACCGGCGCCGCCAAAGGTCAAGTCCAGACCCAAGGCATCGAGGATTGTCGAATTCAAGGGAATCTATATTTCCACCACGGGTAAGGAGCTGGCTTATGTCCGCGTGAAGGATCCGCTGGCGAAAAAGAAACCAGCGAGGTCCGGATTCTGGACAGCTGGAGAGAAAGTGGGGGGGGTCAAGATTGGGAGTTTCGACGATGCACAGCTCAACGTGGTGAACCCACACGGGGTCGAACAGGCTATCCCGAAGGGGAAACAGAAGAAAATCATCATCGAATGACCCTATCCACACCCTTCTAGGGAGCGTGCGCCAAAGACTGAGGGCAGACCATGAAGAAGCTGATATCGAGATTGGGGAACGAGTGGGAAAAGAGTTTTTTCTGGGGCATGCTGTTGGTCTTCTTTCTTGTCGTCGCCCTGCAACTGGCTCCGTTGGGCAATGACGGCGGGCGCATGGTCGGCAGCGGGCTCACTAGCCACGTTAAGCCGTACTTGACCGATCAAGCGCTAACGTTCCTCGGCGTCCATCCAGCCTCGAAGATTGGCCAGTTGCACGCCTTCACGTACAGCCAGAGAATATCACCCCCACGCATCATCGTCTGCCCTGGGCTGGATGGGGACAGTCACGAATCAACGAACAAAGACACTGCTGGGTCATCTTCCCAACAGGAAACAGACCGACCGTCCCAGAAAAAGCCAGAATCATCGTCCCAACCGACAACCGAACCACGGTTGAAATCGGCGGAGAACAAGAGCAAACTCAGAGTCAAGGCTTCGAGAGTCGTTGAGTTCAAGGGGATCTATGTCTCCACCACAGGCAAGAAACTAGCCTGTGTCCGCGTGAAAGATCCACTGTCGAAGAAGATGTCTGCAAAGGCTGGATTCTGGAATGCCGGAGACATGGTGAACGGGGTTGAGATCCAGCGCTTTGACAACACACAGCTCAGCGTACTGTCCCCGCAACGGGCGGCACAGGTTGTCCCGATGGGCAAACGTAGGGAAATCGTCATCGAATGACCACCGACAACACAGCCAACAATGCTTTGAGCGCCGACGGCGCCCCCATGGACGTTCTCTCATTGCTCATCTCCGAAGACCACATCACGGAGGAGCAGGCGGAACAGGCAAGACGTCGGCAAAGACGCGCCAATGTCTCCTCCCAGCAAGCGCTTCTTGACTTGGGCTTTGCCAATCAGGAGGTCGTCTACCGTGCACTGAGCCGCTGCAATGGCACTCCCTTCGTCATTCTTCAACACGAGGAGATCTTGGAGGAAGCAACTGCGCGCGTCCCTGCAAAAGTGGCTCTCCACTATCAGTTCGTCCCCCTTGCTCTGAGTCGCGGCACAATGAAGGCCGCCTTCTCCAGCCCTCCGAGCATCCGCGACCGGGAGAACCTCAGACTGCTTCTTGGAGTGCGCCTCGACCCCGTCCTCGCGACACCCGACGAGATCAGCAGCACCCTGAAGGGCATCTACGGACTGGGTGCCGAAAAGGTCATCCAGATCCGCCAGGGCCGCGCCGCACAGGGATCCATCGTGCCTACGGGGACCTTTGAAGACAAGGAATTGCAGAGCCTGGACGGAGCCGATGCCCAGGATGATGCCTCCATCATTCATCTGGTCAACGAGATTCTTCTCGAAGCGGTGAAGATTGACACAACGGACGTCCACATCGAACCGTTTCGCGAGACCGTGCGCCTCCGCTACCGCGTCGATGGCATGCTGCGAGAAATACCCACCCCTCCGGGCATGGTCGATCTACATACTGCCATCGTGTCTCGACTCAAGATCATGGCCAAGCTGAACATCGCTGAAAAGCGCCTGCCACACGATGGACGCATCCGTATCAACGTCGGGGGCGAGCCATCCGACCTACGTGTGTCGATCATGCCAACGCGCTTTGGCGAAACCATCTGCCTGCGTATCCTCGCCCGCAGTTCCATCTTCCTCGAGATGTCAAAACTCGGTCTGAATCGGCGGCAGAACGGAATCCTCTCCGCTCTGGTCAAACTTCCCCACGGAATCATCCTTGTGACTGGACCGACTGGAAGTGGAAAAACCACCACTCTCTACGCCGCGCTAGCCCAAGTGCGCGACAAGACCCCCGAACGCAAGATCATCACGGTGGAAAACCCGGTTGAGTACGAACTTGAGGGTACCAGCCAAATCCAGATGCATGCGGAAATCGGACTTACTTTCGCCAGTGCTCTCCGCTCCATCCTCCGTCACGACCCCGACATTATACTTGTCGGTGAGATCCGGGATAGCGAGACGGCCGAAATCGCCATTCAGTCCGCACTCACCGGCCATCTCGTCTTGAGCACGCTGCACACCAATGACTCGGTCGGCGCTGTGAACCGGCTCGTGAATATGGGTGTGGAGCCCTATCTCGTGGCCGCGTCGCTCACCGCGTCACTCGCCCAGCGGCTCGTCCGCCGCATTTGCCCAAACTGCAAGGTCGAGGACAAGTACATAAGCCGACGGATTCGCGCCGAGATTGCCGATGTCATGGACATGGCTGCGGAGGATGTGGAGGCCTGGCGCTCCGAAGGGTGTCTGCAATGCAACCACCAAGGGTACAAGGGACGTGTCGCCATCTACGAGTTCTTTCTTCTCGACGAAGAGATTCAGGACATGGTCTCGGCTCATGTTGGCACCAGCGAGCTACGTAAAGCCGCCATCGAACGCGGCATGAGCACTCTCCGTATGGACGGGTGGGAAAAAGTCGCCCAAGGCCTCACCAGCATCGAGGAGGTGCAGCGCATCACCAGCACCTTCAGCATCGGCTACGACATTGGAGAAGAGGAGGAGACGGAGAAGACGGAGGAAACGGAGGAGAAGACGGAGAGCAGCTAGCCAGAATGGTGCTGTCCTTGGACCCAGCGACCTTGTGTCGTTGGTGAATAAGATTGTGTTCTTCGTGAAACTCGCCCCCTCCTCCTTCGCAATGGTGTCTTGCGCAGCTCGCAGGGCATGGGGCGTTCGCTTGGGAGGGCTTCCAGAGAGTGAGGCTCCGACGAGCCGGTTCGTCGTCGTCGTCGAGTGCTGCGATTCACGCATCGCGCTGTCCGTCCGGGCCACGAGCAGCGGGAGTGGCGGCCACGGTCTCCATGCTGCTTGATCGCACTGTGGGGCGCGATAGGTTAGCCATTGACGGCACTTCTTTTCTCCCACGCATTCCCGGAGTTCATCCTATGAGTTTGCAGGCTGGTGTTGGCACCCGCGATATCTCCCCCCGGCAACCGCTATTCCTAGTGGGCTATCCCCATGTGGACCGGATCAGCAGTGGCATCCACGATCCGCTATTTGCCAGTGCCTTGTGCCTGCGTGACGGTGACGATGCCATTCTCTCTGTGGCGGTGGACATCCTTTTTGTTGCCCATCGGACCGCGCGAGCCTGCCGCCAGGCGATCAGCGACCGCACGGGCATCCCCAGTGAGAACATCCTCATCAGCGCCACGCATACCCACTCGGGACCTGTCACCAGCGAGATGCTCTCCTGGCGCGACGATCCAACTGTGCCTGGCCCCGACACCAGCTACATGGCCCGCTTCGAGCAAGGCATCGTGGAAGCGGCTGTGGAAGCTGCGGAGTCCGCAACAGATGCGCAGATAGCCGTGACCACGGCTCATGTTGAGGGTGTGGGGGGAAACCGGCTGGCCGAAGATGGTGTGCGCGACGCCAAGGTCGGCCTGCTCTATGTACGGCGGCTCGACGGCACCCCTTTCGCGCTGCAAATGGTCTATTCCATGCACCCCACCGTGCTGCACGAGGATTCCGCGCTGGTGTCAGCCGATTTCCCCGCCTACACTCGGCTGCATCTCGGCACCGTCTTCCCGGGCCTGCGCGTACTCTACCACAACGGTTCCTGCGGCAATCTCAGTCCGCGCTACCACGTCAAGGGCCAGACCTTCGAGGAAGCCAATCGCCTGGGCACGCACCTTGGCATCCAGGTTGCGGCAGCCCTGACAGAGCTTTCCGACCGCGATTTCTCCACCTCGCTTTCTCTCGGAGCCAAGCGGGTGTTCGTGGACCTTCCCCCCCGCCGTTTCTGCTCCGTGGAGGAGGCCGAGCGCGAACTGGAGGAAGCAGTCGCCGAATACGAGCAGCTTAAGCGAGAGAAGGCGCCCCATGGCCCCGTGCGCACCGCCGAGTGCACTGTCTTCGGGGCAGAAGAGCGGGTGACACTGGCCCAGGCGCAAGCATCCGGAGACACGGATCGCGTGCTCGAGGAATATTTGCCTGTGGAAGTGCAGGTGTTGCGTGCTGGAGATGCCTTCCTCGTCGGCTTTCCGGGGGAGTGCTTTGTGGAGTATAGTCTCCAGCTTAAAGAGCAGGTGCCTGGGGCATTCGTCATTAGCTTGGCGAACGGAGAGTTACAGGGATATATTCCAACCCCGGAAGCTGTTGGTTACGAAGCGCGCCTGAGCTTCTTCGAGCCCGCCGCTGGAGACGTGCTGGTGAGCACGGCGCTCGAATTGATAGACGGACTTGGATAGACAGGAAAGACCTATGGGTGATTTCAAGATTGGCGTGATGGTGGACTCTTTCCGCCTGCCCATTCCCGAAGCCGTGAAGACGGCAAAGGACGTGGGCGCCGACGGCATGCAGGTGTACGTGGTCGAAGGAGACATGACCCCCGACGCACTCGACGAGGCGAAGCGTGCCGAATTCCGCGCTCTGGTCGAAGGCTTGGGCCTCCAGATCTCCGCGCTGTGCGGAGACCTTGGAGGGCATGGATTCCAAATCGCGGAAGAGAACCCCGACAAGATCCGCCGCAGCAAGGCGATCGTCGATCTAGCCATTGACCTGGGAACGACCGTGGTCACCACCCACATCGGGGTGGTTCCCGCAGATCCTGCCTCCGAGATCTATCAGAACCAGCTTGCCGCCTGCAAGGAACTCGGTGTCTACGCGGCGGAACGCGGAGTCGCCTTCGCCATCGAAACGGGCCCCGAAACAGCCACATGCCTAAAGAGTTTTCTGGACGATGTCGGTTCAAAGGGCATGGGTGTCAACTTGGATCCCGCCAATCTGATCATGGTCCTGAACGACGATCCCGTGCAGGCAGTGTACACGCTCAAGGACTACATCGTGCACACCCACGCCAAGGACGGCGTGCAGTACAAAGCCTGTGATCCCGTCCAAGTCTACGCCTCGTTTGCCGAAGGAGGCATCGAGGGGCTGAATATTGGCGAATTGTTCAACGAGCTTCCCCTCGGCGAGGGGGCAGTGGATTGGGACGCCTATCTTCAGGCGTTGCGCGACATTGGCTACAATAGCTACTTGACCATCGAGCGTGAAGTGGGGGAAACCCCAGAGGACGATATCCGAAAAGCAGTCGAATTCCTCAGAAACAAGAAAGGGAAGAGAACATGATGATGAAAAGAATGGGCATGGCCGTAGTCGGAGCAGTGGTGTGTGCAAGCCTGTTGACAGGATGCAAGGAGAAAACGCCGCAGGCCAACGAGAACGAAGGGGCAAAACCCGCAGTTGGCAAGACCTTTCGCTTCAACTACAGCATCTTCTTCCCCGCCACGCACATCCAGTGCAAAACGGCCACAGCCTGGGCGGCCGAAGTGGAGAAGCGCTCCAACGGACGAATCAAGATCGACATGCATCCGGGCGGATCTCTCACCTCGGCCAAACAGGTCTACGACGGTGTTGTCAACGGCGTGTCCGAGATCGGCATGGGCTGCTTCGCGTACACCCGCGGCGCGTTCCCATTGGTCGAAGCGCTTGACCTGCCACTAGGCTACCCCAATGGTGCCGTGGCAACAAGAATCGCAAACGAAATGATCGCCAAATACAAACCTGTCGAACTCTCAAAAAGCCATGTTCTCTACCTGCATGCCCATGGCCCCGGGATCTTTGCCAGCAAGAAGCCAGCCAAGACTCTAGGTGACATCAAAGGACAGAAAATCCGCGCCACCGGACTCTCCTCGAAGATCGTGGAAAGACTCGGCGGCATCCCTGTGGGCATGAGCCAGGGCGAGACGGTCGAAGCACTGAGCAAGGGCGTTGTGGAAGGCACGCTGTGTCCGGTGGAGACTCTCAAGGGCTGGAAGCAGGGCGAGGCGATCAGCGGTGTCACCGAACTGCCCGGCATTGGCTACACGACCAGCATGTTCGCCGTCATGAACCTCGAGGCCTGGAACAGCCTCCCCGCAGACCTCCAGAAGGTCGTCGACGAGGTGAGCCAAGAGTGGATTGCCAAGCAAGGCGCCGCATGGGACCAGGCCGACACGGAAGGCTGGGCCTACATCAAGGAACTTGGCAAGAGCCACTACAAGCTCTCCGAGACGGAAGCCGCCACTGCACGTCTGCTGGTGAGACCGCTTCTGGATGAATACGTGGCCAAGGCCAAAGGCAAGGGTCTGCCGGGCGAACAGTTCCTCAAAGATCTCCAGGCCGCCATCGCCGCCGCCAAATAGCGGACAGATGCAGCGAAAGACGATCTCTTGCTGAAAAACGTGCTGGAATGGTACAGTCGCATCGTGACTGCTCTAGTGCTCGCGCTGGCCGCCGTGGCCGGCGCGGGCATCCTCGTCATGGTTGCATTGACCTGCACGGACGTGTTCCTGCGTCTGCCGTTCATCAACCTCTCACTCCGAGGTGCGGTGGAGCTGGTTGAGATGGCGGGTGCAATCACCATCTCGTGTGCCCTTCCCTATACTACGGCAGTGAAAGGCCATGTGACGGTCGAATTCTTCTTCCAGCGGCTCAGCCGTCGTTGGCGGACCGCTGTGGACACAGTGTCGCGGTCTCTGGGCATGGCGTTGTTCGGGACGATGGCGTGGCGGTTTGTGAAATACGGAGGTGCTCTGCACTCCTCCGGACGCGTGACTCCCACTCTCGAGATCCCCATATTCTGGCTTCCCCATGTGCTGGCGGCCTCCTGCGCACTTGTCGTGCTGGTGATTCTGCACAACATGCTGCATCCCGGCAGGGAGATGATCCGCCCATGAGCACCGAGATTCTCGTTGGCATCCTAGGATGTCTTGCCATGGTGTTCCTGCTCACGAGCAGCATGCCCGTGGGTTTTGTCATGGCCTTGGTCGGTGGTGTGGGATTTGCGATCCTGCAGTCGCCGCGCGCAGCCTGCTTCATGATGACCACCGAGCTGCTCGACACCTTCGGGAAATACGGATTGACTGTGATTCCCCTGTTTGTCTTCATGGGGCAAATCGCCTTCCACACAGGCATTAGTCGCCGCCTTTTCCATGCAGCCTATCGCTGGTTGGGTCCGCTTCCCGGCGGCCTTGCGATGGCCACCGTCGGCGCCTGCACCGGCTTCGGCGCCATTAGCGGTTCCGGGCCCGCCACGGCCGCCACCATGGCCTCTGTCGCCCTCCCGGAAATGCGCCGCTACAACTATGACATGGAACTGGGGACAGGATCGGTCGCCGCAGGGGGAAGCCTCGGAATGCTCATTCCTCCCAGCGTGGTATTCATCGTCTACGCCATCATGACCGAGCAGTCCGTCAGCGAGCTTTTCGTGGCTGGTATTGTCCCTGGACTGCTCATTGCCGTCCTATTCTGCCTGGTAATTCTCGTGAACTGCCTGCGAAGACCGCATCTGGGCCCAGTTGCGGAACCAACGACCTTGAGAGAGAAAATGGCCTCGCTCCTAGGCATCTGGGAGACCGTGCTATTGTTCATCCTCGTCATCGGCGGCATGTTCGGCGGGTTCTTCACGCCCACCGAAGCCGCCGCCATCGGGGCGCTCGGGAGCTTGGCTATCGCCGCCTGCCGCCTTCAATTGACCTCCAAGATGCTGAAACAAGCGCTCAGGGAGACGGTGCGCACCTCCTGCATGGTGATGTTCATCGTGGCGGGGGCGATGGTCTTTGGCCGCTTCCTCGCCGTCACGCGCATCCCCGCTGAACTGGCGCGCGGGCTGGCCTCGCTGCCGCTGCCCGGCTGGGTCGTCATGGGCGGCATCATCCTCTTCTTTCTCTTCGCTGGTTGTTTCGTGGATGCCCTGGCCTTGATTCTTCTGACCATTCCAATTTTCTTTCCAGTGGTGCAGGCGCTGCACTTCGACCCTGTCTGGTTCGGGGTGGTGGTGGTGGTGGTGGTCCAGATGGGAGTCATCTCCCCACCGGTCGGCGTGAATGCCTACGTGGTGAGCGGCATTGCGCGGGACGTGCCACTGCAAACCGTGTTCAAGGGAACCATGCCCTTCCTCGGAGCGCTTGTGGTGAGTGCGGCGCTGCTACTGCTCTTTCCCGAGCTTTGCCTTTTTCTTCCTCGCAACGGGATACGAGGGACACTGCTTCTTGCCGTGGTGGCAGGGGGAATCCTGGCAACATCCCTGTCTCTATGGGGTTCCTCACGAGTTTTGGGAGCGAAATGTGCCTTCGGTCGTTCGCTGGGCTTGGTGATCTTCGCCTGGGGAGGAAGCGGCCTGCTGGCCGGCGGCCTGTGGAAGGCGTTTCCCAATGTCTGGCTGGCGCTAACTGCTTGCGTCCTGGTCTCCGGCACTGTATTTCTTTTTGCCGAACGCCGCAGAAGCTGGCGTTGCGTGATGCTCTGGACCGTGTACACTGTTCTTAGCGGCGCCCTCTTCGCCCTCGCGAGACTCGTCGGACCAACATCCATGCACAGTGCATCGTTGTCTGGATAGAGGCTCTTGCAGGACCCCACGC